>UQPQ01000049.1 GCA_900542985.1 uncultured Bacteroides sp. | reverse complement strand
CCATTTCTCTTTTGAGAAATTCCGATGTACTCAACTGGCTAAAGCCATAACAAAAAGCAGCCTGTAGATTGATTTCTCAATCCCCCAGACTGCTAATAGTTCATTATTTTATTATTTGATGTAAATCTATGTGGTCTAATCGAAACGAATTTCCTCATTTATTTTCTCATGTATTTCTATTCTATTCTGGATGTCTATTGCATTAACAAGCCATCCATTCAGATTACAATTTTTAATAAATTCATCAATTCGATTTATACCATACATTTCCTTAATTGTTACAACTACTCCAAATCTCAATCCAACACCATCTTCAGGATCAAGTCTATTGTTTGTTTTTATTTCCATTCCCCAGTTTTTATTTCTATAGGACTTTTTGGGAACACGTCTATCCTTTACCTTTTCTGCTACATACTTAACATTGTCCCATTTTCTAAATCGTTCCCTTGCATCACCTTCAAGGATATAACTTCTAGATTCTCCTATATCATCTAAGTTCTGCTTATCGTCATTTATTTCATTCAGTTTGCCATCATCTTGAATTCTTCCAAAATGAAGGTTAAGTTCCGTATTTGTATAATCTACTCCTTGTGCTCTATCACATAACGGAAAGTAACACATTGTAGCTCTGGCATAATACGGATAAGTATCAGCTTTCAACGGTATCGGAAAATGATAATTGTAAGTATTCCATTTTTCACTCACATCCGTAACCAAAAATCTGATTTCATCTTCAGGCGTCTGGATAATATCTGTTATCTTAATAGGAACAATTCCATGACCATACAGTGCCACTTCCTCTGGAGTTGGTGCATCGTTCCAGCCTCTGGCAGCATCAATGATCAATGCTTTAGCAATTTCTCTATTTAATCCTAAAACATCAATTAAATATGCCAATTTTCTTGCAATCCAAGGAGCGGCAAAAGAAGTTCCTGCAACAAATGTAGCTCCCAAAGGTTCACACACCTGAATATATTGCTCTTCACTTCCACCGTAGTAGCTCACATCAGGTTTTGCAAAGAAAGACAAAGCTAACCCCTTACGTGAATATTTGGTAGACAAACCACTCTTTGTTACAGCATTGACTACCATACTATTTATCGAATCTGCCGGAGAACCTATTTTGTTTACATCCTCACGAGATTTATTTGTACCTGCAACGACAAATATTACGTCATTTTCATACTGAATCTGATCTAACACAGCTGCTTCTGCTGAAATAAAGTTATCATTTATTTCCTGATTACTACCCAAAGAAATGTTCCAAACCTTAATGTCTTTGTTACCCTCAATTATTGTTTTAATAAGTTTGATAATAGTAAAAGATGAAAATTGTGCTCCCGCTGCAACACCAAAATGTCGTACCTTAAATCTACCGCATCCATCATCCAACCATGGATTCATTTTAGGTCCGTCTACAATTATCGAGGATACCGCCGTACCATGACGATAATCATTCTGGCCTTTTGGAATATTATCATCAACCATATCATGATATTCCACCCATTTAGAAAAATAGACGCGCTTATCAAACAAAGTATCAATAACACCTATTGTTGGTTCAATTCCTGGATTCGGTATCGAAGTAATATCGCTCTCATACTCCTCAATAAAATCATCCGGCGATAAATCTGACAAATTCTCTGTTGCCATTGCCACCAGATACGGTGCCTTCTCGTACAAAAGATTCATTTGATTTTCATCGAGATAAACGGTTCTATTATCAAGTATTCTAGACGACAGTATATCAATACCTATCTTATTAAAAACATACTTTACATCAACTCCAATATCAAATAATGTGATAATACTCTCTTTGTCGTGTTTGCGAGCCATTTCAACTTCGAAGTCATCTATATATGAAACATCTGCAACAATTTGTCTAAATAGTGTTTTACTCAAAAAATACTTTTTAAAATCAATTCGATCAAAAAGTATTTTTTGTTCAAATACTTCTTTGGAAATACCATCTGTAAAATATATTGTCAAAACCTTACTCACATTTTCTAATAGCTTAATGCTATCTTCAATATCAGCATCTTCTAAAAAATAGGTGATTATGTGCTTTGTCTTCTCTGTGTTAAATTTTGCCCCAACAATCGCATAATTTGATTGATCACCTTTAAATAATCCTGATATTCGATTGGTTTTTGCAACTATTTTATTGTAATGAACACTTATCAATATCCCGGAAAATGGCTTATCTTCATTCATCCAAAATTCTCTCAATGATTGCAGTTTCGACTGAAGCTTTTTGACATGATTATTAGTAACAACAACTTTACTGTTTATTGCTGCTCCCCCACCATTACCCTTCTTGGATTCTTGCACAAAGCGTTTACCTTTCAATTCAAGGACATTATTCATCTTGTACCCCCTCCTTATTTAATTTTCTGGATACACTACTTTTTGACTCCCCCTTCAGCTTTTCAATTTCACGTACAGTAAAACCTTGCGCATATAATGTTTCAATATCGGTTCCGTCAATATTTCCAATAAGATTATTATATAATCTTCTCAGGTAATCAAACTCTGAATTAACATCACTAAATGCCAGTGATGTCTTGATAACATTTTTTAACTCTCCCGGATATGGTAATTTGGGACAGACATTAAGAATTTTCTTAAACAACCTTGTGTCCTTTGATACGCTCTTAAAGTTTTTAACAAAAGAAGCAAAATAGAACTCTGCCACTTCTATTAAATCTTCCTTTTTGTACCTATCAAAATTAATTACTGCATCAAATCTTCTAACCAGTGCTTTATCAAAATTAGAAAACAAATTTGTCGTTGCAATAATTACTATTTCTTTGTTCAAATCCGTTAATCTATCTAATTCTCGTAAAATGGTAGAGGTCACTCTTCCCATCTCTCTAACATCATTTGAACTGATTCTATCCAATGCAATTACGTCTATCTCGTCAAATAAAACAACAACCTTATTCGAATAAGGAAGACTATTTATTTCATTGAAGACAGTCGCAATATTTTTATTTGTTTGTCCCAATTTGCTATCAATCAAGTTTTCAAAATCAATGCAAAACAAAGTTCTATCTAATAATCTTGCAACCTGTTTTGCAGCCTCAGTCTTTCCACTACCAGGCAATCCTTCAAACAGAAATTTATTTATACCAACATTATGATTTACTGCATTAATTATTCCTTTAACATCTTCGGATATCTCTGTTGGCAGATACAAAGGATCTGCTCCCCTTGTATCTATAGTTTTTAGGAAATCGCTCTCATAATCACTTCCCTGTGGAGCATATAAATTAGATTCTGCGATAAGTCCCATAATGTATTCAGCTAACTGATCATCGCCAATGCTATCAAAGTATCTCGCTATACTTATTGCCTCATTACGAAAGCCATTTTCATTTCTTTCAACATGATATTTTATCAAGTTTAATACATTTTGTTTTTTCATAAAACCCACCTCCAGCTTTCTGAAAACAGAATACAATACAACGGGACAAAAGTCAAGTTTTTGGGACAATTATTATTTTATCTATATAGTATCTTGTAGAATATATCCCACAGATACTATATAGATATTCAATTTTCTTAAATACTTAAATATAAAAAGATTATCTTATTCTTCATCTTCACTAGAAACATCTCCGCCCTCTTCCTCAGCGTCATCGATGTCATCTTCATCATCCGGAATCTTGTAAGTGATAAACTCATGCATTCCAAATTCCAGATCCTCCGTATTCAAAAGATGAGAACACATCCAAATATTTCCGGTCATTGCTTCTCCTTTCGGGACTTTTCATACTGCTTTCTCTGCATGTAAGCTGAATAGGTACAAGGCTTCTGGTGAAACTGCTCCAGATATTCATCAAAGATATCTCTGTTAATCAGAACTGTTCCATCGATTCTGTAGATAGCACCTGCCTCATCAGCCATCTCAAGTAGTTTCCTGTGAGTAAGACTGTAGACACTCTCAGCATCCTTATACTTCAGAAACTGTCGCCTAAGTTTTCCGGCTCTTTCTCTGACAGCATTTACTCGCTCAATCGTCATATACTCCTCTGTTTCAAGCTGCATCCCGGTTCCTCCCTTCATATTGATTTGACAGAATCACATTGTTGGTTCATGGACGCAAGAAAGGCCACCTTCTAAATTTCTTTAGAAAGTGGCCTGTTTTACTATCATAATCGATCTCATAATATCTCAAATCTTTTTATATATCAACATTCAACAATCTCTTGAGACCTTTTTTATTCCTTGGAAGAGATCGATTCGGATTCAACGCATGCAAGTAATCACCCAACTCACTATCAGCGATATCTTGATTCATTGCGATTTCCAAATAGTTCTTTGCCCTTGATACACCAACATACAGTAGCCGTCTATCTTCCTCAGATTTCAACCCAATCATTGATGCATCCACGACTAGGATAGCTTCCGCTTCAAGGCCTTTGAATTTTCTTATAGTAGTAAAATGTACTTTCCCTGGCTCTCGTTTTTCAGACAACTCAAAACCAGCATATTTACGTTTCGCATCAATAAAAGAATTATCCAAAGTCGATGCAGATAGAATGGTAATCTTATCAGCTGGTACCTCTCCCTTTTTCATACGTTCTAGGAAGCCCTCGACTATGGCTGTCATCTCCTTTTCTGTTGAATAAAATCTTAAAAAAGGAACTTCACCGTGAATCTCATTTAATGTCAAATTCTCTTTCCCGATAATACTGCATGCGGTCTTAAATATTTCTGCTGTATTCCTGCAGTTTTTGCTTAGAACAAGCCTACATTCTGCATCTTCGAGCCAATGTGGCTGACGTTTTTTCATAATAAACTGATTCTTGTCGTAGAACACATAAAAACTGCCCTTTTTGCTCTTCGATAAGTCATAAAGCCTATTCAATAGCCGGTCATCTAAATCCTGCCCTTCATCAACAATAACATTTTTATATTTCCAGTTTTCTTTATCAAAAACGACTTCCAAATACTCTTCGAATTCAGCCAGAACATCATCTATCTTCGAATCCGTTGCCCCCATAATCTCATATGCCAAAGAGTGCGCATTATGAAAAACAACACCAGGAATCGTATTGTTCTCCCGGAGTGAATCTCTTAGAAAGCTGTTATAGCACAAAAATAGGACACTTTCTCCCTGCGCCGCAAGCATCTTAGCCTTTTCTATCGCTAACACAGTTTTTCCTGTTCCGGCAAGCCCATGGATTACTGCCGTATCCTGTTTGACAAGGAAATCCAAAAGGGCGATCTGTTGATTTGTAAGCCTAATATAAATATGCTCCGACTCGTTAATTGTCGTTCCCAACTTAGGAACCGCGTGGAAATACGGGCACAAAACATCCATCACACATCTTGTGTCATCGCCAGAAAGCAGGCGAGTGTTTACACGCAATTTATCTTTCCAAAAATCATAAGCATCCTCTATAACTGACTGAGCATTTAATAATGATTTCTTATCAAATGTAATCTCTACTGCCGCTTCGGGAGGAAGTTCATCATTGGGTTTGAACTCAATAGACGGGAACCAGACTGCATAGCAAAGCATCGGCCGTGTAAATCTCGTCCGATTTGCATGCTTTATAATGCGGTCAAAGATCTCATATTGGCTCTTTCTCGCCTGGACATACGGAGATATCTCCTTCTTTTGGCCGGAATTCCTATTCGTTTGAATCCATTTTCCACCTTTATACTCTATCTCTCCGGACTTGACCTCAATCACCATTATTCCATGCACAGGATGGAACAGAATGAAATCCGCCTCTCCTATCGTTCGGTCATTACCAATGCTGATCCAGCTTAAAGAATAGAAAACCGTATAATCCTTACCTAAGAGTTTTAAGGCTTCATAAACCTCTTTCTCACCTGGGCTATTATTGAAATCCTCCGGTTTAACATCCGGTATAAAAACTGCCATGCCTTCACTCTCCTATGTTAAGTGCCTTTCTGACAAGCATTTCCGCAGAGTCCCCTGCTTCAATACTACTCACAAATTCCTCAAATTTTGCAACGCGGTGCACCTTTTTCTTTTCTTGATCCGAAATAATCTCGGCTTTCAATTCATCATCAAGTTTCCTTTCCTGAACATAAAAGATGGAGCGATCAGGAGCCTTGCTCATTCTAAGTGCTCGATTAACGCATAACTCCCATATATTCAAAATCATGGAGTTAATGTTTTTCCCGCTTTTTTTAGCAGCAACTGTCGTTGATCCATTCCTTGCGTACTGTTTTATCGAATCCAAGAAAGATTGTCCTTCCTCTGTGATTGAATCTAAGCACCTAGTGGATGCTAATCCCTTCGCAATTACAGAAAAGACTCCATATTCTAACAACAAAGCAAATGCAATGCGCTGTTCTTCGTTCATATCTTCATATGACACATGCCCAAAGGCCACATCTCCCTTCGGCTTTCGATCTTCATACAAAGAAACCAAATCCGCCTCTGTGCACAAAGATTGATTCAAAAGCATCCTTCTTCCACGCTTGGATTGATTTGTGTATAGGAGATAACCATATGCCGGTTGATTATCTCTGCCTCCACGACCAACTTCCTGATAATACTGCTCCACTGTTTCAGATATGAGATAGTTTACAACCACTCGGATATCAGGGATGTCTACACCCATTCCGAATGCCGATGTAGCAAATACAATCTTTATATCTCCATTTTTAAAGCCTTCGAGTACATAAGCCTTGTATTTGTCATCCGCCTTAGAATCAAAATAAGCTACCCCTTCATATACATCCTTATACTTATCATAAAGCGTCCTCGTCGTCGGATGCTTGCCATATACTCTATGCGCGAAAACAAGGATTTTTTCTCCCCTATGCTTTTCAATAATGCGCTCTAATTCTTCATCCTTTGTATCTTCCTTGCCATCCTTAAGATTTAAGATTTCAAGATAAAGATTCTTACGCCATAGGTTTTCACCTTTAACAACATTGCTGATATGAAAATCTTTGATTACCTGCTGTTGCTGTTCTTCGTTTAGCGTCGCGGTGAGGCACAGCGTTGCCGGCCAACCGTCTCCTCCAAATATCCGATCTAAGAAATCTGGAATATTTCGATATGCCGGGCGGAATCCATCGCCCCACTGAGATATACAATGTGCCTCATCGACAACAACCAGACCAATGTCATCTCTTCGCTTGTTCAGCGCATATTCCAGATAGCCATCACTTGATATCCTCTCCGGAGACGTGAATATATATTGCGGCATTACTCCATTTGCCATGTCTGTAATCAACGCAAACTGTTTCTTATAATCCATTCCAGAAAAGCTAACTGTGGATATTCCCTTTGCTCGCATCTCGGCATTTTGCTGATTCATAAGCGCAATCAAAGGAGATATGATAATCGTCGTTTTCTCCATGCATAAACCAGCTACTTGATAGATCAACGACTTTCCGCCTCCAGTTGGCATCAAGCAGAGCGTATTCTTCCCTGCAAGAAGACTATCAATTGTCTCTTCCTGCACATCACGAAAGCCCTTTTTCTCGCTGAAATACTTTGCTAATACTTCTTCTTTCGTCATACTCATTTACCACGGTGTGTTGAATTTCAACACATCATCATTTCCAGTCAGCGTTGTAATATTATCCTGATTCTCTGCAGTGAAATAATCATAAAATGCATTCGTCAAAAGGAATCTATAATCAGTCGGAAACTCTTTATGAAAACGAGCTTGGATCTTTTGGTTAAGAATATTAAATATTCTTATGGTATAAAGTCCAAATGTCTGGTAAGGATAGAAATAGTTATGCTCTACCTCTATCGTTCCCGTCCGTGAATGAACCTCATCCTTAACCATGCAGAACTCAGAGCTATCGCTAGGCATATCTATGCCTTTCATATCCCGTCCGGTTAGGAAAAGGAGTGAAAAGATCCCCTTCTTGTAATTTCCAGGGAACACACGCGGATACATATGATTCAAAATATTTGAAACAATTCCGAAGCCGAATACCCCTGATTGATAACATGCAGCTTCATTCATTTCTTCCAATCCGGTATCAACGATTGTTTCAATCTGAGACATCCGTTCTTCATCCATCTCCTCGTTATAATCAGCCCCAAATGAAATGAAGTTATAGCATGTGTCAAATATCTTCTGGCTTGGTGATGCATAGAACTTTTTCTTCCATTCATTCAAAGCTTCCGCTTTACTCTGCAAGGTTTTGTTAATAACGTCGCATTCCTTTTTTAACGTTGTATTCTTGAAATCGTCTTTATCCATTTCATATTCGTCCTCGAATAGATCCAGGTCGAAAATGTCATGGTATTTCTCTGAGCGTTTATCATTTTTTTCGATCAGTTCTTGTACAAATGCGCTATAAGCATATTCCATTACGCCCTGATTTCCAAAGTTAGAAATACTCGTCAAAAAACTGTCGGCATATTGCTCCACATTCGGGAGCATAATACCCCATACCTTCTCGAAATGCTCCTGATCCACTAACAGCGCAAATTCTTTTTCCCAAATGGGACCATCCGTCATACTTTGAAACATTCTGTTTCCCTCCTCTTCAGATTAAAATTTGTGTCCTTTGTTCTTCTTGCCTTCAGCCGCATCCTTAATGCCTTCACCAATGGCAAAGTCATTAGCCATGTGAATACCTGTTATTTTCTCGGGACACCTTTCATCCAAACTTCTTCGCAAATTCTACACAAATATCCTCTATCCGTATTGTTTGCCATGGGTATCATTTTCCCATCATGAGCGTAGCAAACCGAACAATAATGAATATCAGGGTTATCAGGCAATATAAATGATTGAGCGCCCTCGTCATATGTCATTTTCTCCCTGATATCTAATTGCTTTTTCAGCCTTTGATTCTCTTCATCCAGTTCATTTACCTGTTTCTTGATATCAATCAGACTGCTATACAATTTATCATCTTTGACCTTTTCAGCTTCTGTCATCAAGTCTCTTATCAATCCATAAATATCCATCACTACAGACATAGTATTCCTCCTTTAATTCATTCTTCATCCATGCTTTTCTTCAAAACAATTTTGGTAACAATACATTAAAACAGACTCATCTGCCCATTCATAATCTTATAGTAGCCGTGTTCTATTCTCTCATTGTCTTCATGGGTCATTATCTCGAAATTGCTTAATGCCTGTTGCTTAATGACGAGCTTAATCACGCACTCAAAGCAGCTGGTGACATCACTTTTGTTAATGTCCGAAAGGCATATAAGCTGAACATTGAAGTGTTTTGCAATATCAAACATAGGCTTCAGCAAATGCGCCGAGGTAATCTTTCCAAACGGATTATCCAGGATAAGAACGCTCTTGGCCTCTTTGCTTACGATTCCGGATGTGGATCGCGTATAATTCATAAGAGTAAGCACTACCGAGAAGAACACCACAAATTTTTCGGCTCCGGAGCTTTGGGTCAAGGTGTCTTCCCATCTCTTATAAGACGAATTCGCAACATTCAAATCAATCTTGTAAACCTTCACCGGGACAGTTTCCCTAATGATGTATTTGTGAAGGAGCCTTTCACTTCCTACAATGCTCTTCGCCCGTTTCTGAATCTGCTTTTCCTCAAAGTTATTAACCAGCATCTCCTTGATTTCGTTGGCGCCTTTCTCTATTTCATTTCGAATAGACATCCTGGATGCTTCTTCGGACAATTCCATTTCTTCAGGAAGGTCCATCTTCAGCATCGGGATTTGAGGCTTTCCATCATAGATATGTGCCTTTGAGCTACTGGCAATTATTCTGAGATCTTCGTACACTCGTTTTCCCTGTAAGAAGCACTGTTCGACCAAATCATTGAAATCGTTCGTAATCTCCCTAAGATCCGTTTCAATCTTGCTATTGATCTTGCGAATAGATTCAATCATTGCGGTAATGCTTTCACTTATTGTAAACAGGCGATCGCCTTTAATCTCAGTAGCATCGATCATCCCGCCAATCGCGTTCAATTTCCCTACAATCTCCGCCAGCGCGATGTCCTTATAAGTCGTGACAGTAGTCTGTATCTTTCTGTATAATTCCTCTCTCTTTCGAGTGTATTCAGTCTTGCTAAAGATAAGTTTTGCTTTAAGTGTTTTCCATTGCTCATCCGGATTCGCGCTCAAGATGGTGCCTTCAGCAACAATTCCTTCTGAATACCCCTCAAGTTCACTATTAACCTGATAAGAGATTTTTTCCAAAGAACGCTTTTCATTTTCTAAGATATTAAGCCGACTTCTAAGCCTCTTTATCTCTTCTCGTGCTTTTGATAATCTCTCTTTAAACGCTTCTCCAATTTCTTCTTGAGGAAGAGGAATACCCTCATGTTCAGCCAGAGCTTCCTGGGCATGCTTCACTTCCTGCTCTGCAGCAATATAATCGCCCTTCTTGTCTGTATACTCATCCTGCCTTGAATCCCGGGTCTTTTCATAAGTTTCTCTCTCTTGTCTTACTTTGGATAATATTTCCACTGAAAGCGTCGGATCTGCATATTCGCTCTCCTCGCACGAATAGCCGGCCAGTTCCTCTTCATACCTCTGCTTCGAATTCTGTTCTGATTCCAGAGTGCTTCTTAATCCTGCCAGACTCTCGTCCATATTACTCAAAAGTGCTTTGTACTGTGCGAAGAGGGTCGAATAATCACCTTCAAGAACTTCGGACGACTTAGCATTGTCGACATTTTCAAGAATGGAATTGATATCTCTTATCAAGACCTCAATACTTTCCATTCTTTCCTGCAATGACGCCATTTCCTTAACATGCATCTCCACAGCATCGCATGCAGCCTTATAATCAGCCTCGGCAGCACTTTTTGCCATGTACAAATCTTGCTCCGCTTTATACTTATCCTGCTCTTCAGATATCATTTCGCGCAATTCGCAAAACGAATCCAGCCATTTATCGACCTTCTGAATTAAGTCAGTACACTCCTTCTGCCGCTCTGTCAGATGGCTTCCTTCCTCTTGAAGCCTCTGCAGTTCACTCTCAAGCTCTTTCTTTTTTTTCTCAAATTCGCGGATTCGATCTTTATAACTTGCGATCTGAGTTTCCTGCACTTTTCTCCAATCTTCAGCATAAGTAAATCGGTCTGCTACATTCCGATCTTCCTTGCCTTCCTGCAGATGGTTTAGAAGCTGAGCCAGTCGGTCTTCCAGATTGGATATTTCATCGCTTAAGCGGTCAAAATATCCCTCTCTATCGGCGAAGAAGCTTTTATCATGCGCGGTTAGAAAAGCACCTGCTTCCTTTGTTCCATCAAAGATATGATCAATTTGTGCCATCGTAAACAGAGGAACTACAGCCGGAAGCCATTCGATGTTTCCGGCTGACAATAGTCTCTTGATGTCTTTCTCATTATTGAACAATAGTGCATAGGCCATCTCCGGGTAAGTACCCAGGATCTCCTCCGCTCTGTCTACGGATACTGTGCCAGCCTCAATCAGACCACATATATACTCTTCACCGGTTGTTGGATTTAATCCCGTTGAATTCACATAAGCCATGATTTCCGGGAGTATATGCAGATAGCCTGACTCTGCCGCTTTCCTTTTCTCTTTGAGACTGTCAAGCTTTCGCTTTTTTGTCGCAATATCCGCCTCAGTCGTGTCAATATCCCTACGGATCTCATCACGCAGAACTCCCGTAAAAGCTGCAGTACTTTCATGGCTATACTTCTCGCAGATTCTTACAATCTGTTCAAAGATAGAATCATATTCTCCTAACTCACTCTCCGCATCTTCTAAAGATCGAGATAAATTATTAACATTAATCGTTAAATCCGCAATTTCCCCTGGAATCTGGTTCTCCCGTTTCTTGATGTCCTCGAATCGTTCCGCAATTCTCGCAAGTGCGGTCTCTTGCTCCTTTTTCGACTCCTCTCTCTGGGATTTCGCAGCCTCAAGTTCCTCTTCTGCGTAAAAACCCGTAAATCTTCTGATAACATCTATCTGAAGATTGGCAACTCTCTTATCTGTATTACTCTTGCTTGCATTAAGTGCCGCTTCCGCTTCAGTATATCTTTTGCTCGCACTATCACGTGCTGCCTCGGACTTTTTCTTTGCGTCCTGGCATTCCTTTACGGTTGCGGATTCCTGGTTGATTTTTTCCTCCAGTTCCGCTCTTATGCTCTCCTGCTCGCTTTTCGCCTCCCTAGCCTTAACCAGAACGGAATACTTCAAATTTGCAATGCGTTCTGCGTCATCCGAATGATTCTCTTTGTCTTCTATAAGCTTCTTAAGCTCTGTAATCTTTCCGTCCGCTGTCTGTATCTGCCGATAAAGCTTTGCGCTCTGCAGGATGTCTTCTTCATGTCTCTTAGCCTCAAGCGTAGCTTTACTTTGTTCAAGAAGAGCTAGAGCCTCTTCCATATCCGCTTTTACACGATCACGCTTTTCACTGGCGACATAATAGTTCTTTGATTTCTTCTCGTGATCAATACGAGTTATCAAAGTATTCTGTCCTTCAATTTCCTGAGCAACCCGGCCAGTCTCCTCATTGACCGCATTCATACGATTACCAAGTGCAGCCGCAAATCCCCTTGTTTCTGACACGTTCGCAACAAACGCATCGTTGGCATTATAGAGGTCATCACTTATCTCGCTAACGCCCTCGAGATCCTCCAGCAGTTTCTTGTTGGTGTCCCGCTGCTTAATTACCGATTCCTTGTCCATAATCTTCTTGGCATAGTTAATAAGCATCGTTTCTAGGGAACAGTCAGTACCTTGGGATGCCACGCTCATCAGTTTTTGCTCAATAGCCGGTATGAAAAATTTTGCTATCAGCTTGTCGGAGGTTTTTGCTTCATCAAAATACTGATTAAGACCACCTTCGTCCTTATTCAGCACTTCAATAACACTTTCCCACTCCGTCCTGAAAATCCCATATTCCGCCAGAAATTCAGCCCACTTTACCGCATCATCTGAGGAATAATATGTCAAAAGTCCCCTACTTGACTTTGCCTTTTCTCTAACATAGTCAAACTGAGCCGGGACATAATTTCCATTATCGTTGCTTGACAGCTCAAGACTCGAGATACTATACGCTGAAAATGTGTCGTAATGCGTCGTAAAGGTATAGTATTTAACGGAATTGCCTCTTTTGTCCTCTTCTGTCGATGCACTCGAACTTGCTGCAATCGAAATACCGGTCAGCAGTTTTTCCTTGCTTCCATCCAAGTTCCATTCCAGCAATATATACGAATGGTCACCCGTGTGTGAAAAATAGTCTTCAATACGTCTTCCACCGGCCATTGCCTTTGGATGTACCGGTTGCATCATAAGCTGAACAAGGACTGTCTTTCCACCACCATTATTTAAATTAAACAACGTATTCAAAGCCTTTCCCGTATCAGGAGAAGCTAGATCATATAACTCATCCGGAATAAAGCGGTTTCCGTCATTGTAATTGAAATTCACTATCCGGATCTTACTTATCTGAGGCATGATTTTCCTCCTCTATCCAGCTATTGATCGTCTGAACACGATCCTTACGCAGCACATAGGGCATAAGATCTTTTGCTTTTTTCGTAGGCCTTATTCGTCCGCCCTCGTCTTCCAGAAAGAGCTCATCTGCCTTGAACTTCAGCAGGATTTTATTTACGACTCCATAACGGTCATCAATCCTCTTACTGGTTATTTCGCCTTCCTTCTTACTCAGCCAATCCTCTGCCAGCATGTGGAAGTTTTCGCTGTAATCATCCGTTTTGTCATCCTTATCAATATCATCGCGAGTAACGTCCTGACAATGCTTTGTGAATTCTTTGATCAGTTCTTCCTTTGTAGTGAAGTCTCTGGTCAGTGCATCCACTCCTTCACCCTTGAAAAAGATGAACAGAATATATATTGCCAGATAATTCATCAAGTAAAGATCCCTGCTCCTCACCTCATTCGTAGCCTTGATATCAGCACGATAATCTACATTGTTCTTGAGGAAGAGATCATTATCCTGGGTCGGAACCATATAGATTCGATCCTGCGCCTGAATGATTTCAAAGCCCAGCTCAATCCCCATTTGATCAAGTTCATCCCTGGCCTCATTATCTTCCACAAGGTTCCACATCAGACTGTTATCATTTCTGTCAATCCAGCCTTTTTTCATAAGTTCATGAAATAGTTTAAGGGCACTGTTGTTCATCGCTCCACCTCAACCATATAATTTGTCATTTGGATCCTTATAGAATCCTCTCCATCCCGCATATCAAAATCAAAGGATTCGTCCGATGTCGTAAACTGCAGTCTCTGCATTCCCAGATACTCCTTGGGCAGTTTCGATAAAATCCATAGCAGATCCAGTTCTCCCAAAGGTTCCGCAACAATAACGTCTTCCGTGTTCCTCAATTCTTCAAGGTCGATCTTTCCCGTTTGATAGATCGTCATTAGTGTATTGGGAAAGTAGCCACCTGTGCTCCATTTCATCAATTCATCCACTGACAACGAATGAATGTACTCTTTTATCTCGAAGGACGTTTTGTCTTGCGCGTATGCAAAAAATGATCTGCAGATATCCAAATATAACTCGTTACGCTCTCGAATCCGTCTTTCTGCTTCTTCGTCTTCGTTATCAATTTTTAATCCTGGCTCATCTTCTTCATTAGTGATATAACCATAAGCCGCATAAAAGTTCTCGATACTGAATTTCTTCTCCAGTCCGGGACTAGCGAGTGGCCAAAGCAGCGTTAATACCGCATCGCCCAAACCATCACCCATTCTGCGGAGTTTGACCATTATGTCCTGATCAAAATTCATCCGTTCAAAGCTCTTGATTGCAAAACTATCACGAAGAATCTGGTTATAGGAATCTGATGCAAGATTTTTCGCATTGATCAAAGACCGCTGTTCGGTGATAGTCAGATCAAGATTCTTGTTTATTTCATTTAATTCTCTAAGGTTCTTCCTAGCCTCTTCCGTATCAGCACCACTTTCGAGAGCATTCTTTATAGCCTCCGCCTCCCGTAATGCAGTCTTGTGTATCTCCTGCAGTTCCCGTTGCTCATCTACCATCAAGGTTCGGAACTGCCCAACAATTCTCTCATACTCATCAACAGTAATCTTTGTAATGTTCTCACGGCAGCGCAGAAGAAAGTCATCCAGGCTGTGTCCCATATTACGCAACCGGGCTACCAGTTCCCTACTTTGCGTCAAAGCCTTGGAATAATTCTTTCTCTTCATGTATTCCTGCATTTTGAAGCGGGTCACGGAGTAGTCCAGTTCCGACTCTATCTCCATCGACCTGTATAAGAAGTCGAACACATCATCAGTAAGATAGTATGATCCTTTTTCCTCATTGATCAGTCGAACCGGCATGCTCTTGAACACTTCCTCATCTGCAAAGAAAGTGTTGTACTCTATCATTTTTCCATTGTTCTGGAGCACATTTACGACTATATAATAGGCCAGCTTGTTCGTATCAACCTCATACGTCTCCGGTACAATCTGAATAATGCTATCGAGGAACCCCTCTATATCCTTTAAAGTGCAAGTCTGAACATCACTGAGCGTACGCTCCTTAATGTACAAAAGAACTGCCACGGTCAAGTTGTTTAAGGTGTCAAAATCGCCCTTAAACATCTCCCGAATATCGTCCGGGCAATTCGAGACAGAAATGCTTCGAACAATATCAATAAACTTCATTCTGTTTTGAAAGCCCGTAAGCATTTCTTTAATATCAGGGCGAAGCATTCAATCACCTCTCGCTTAATACGGTATAGGGTATAATTTCTTGCGGGATCAGCTTATTTTCTTCTAAAACACGGTTTAAAAAATGCCGCTCCTCTGTAGAAAAGCCTTCAAACAAATTCTCAAAAGATACTCCCTCCTTTTTAGAAGAGGGGCTATCCTCAAGGCAAATACTCTGCACTCGTTCAATCATTTTCCTATATCCCGGAATGAATAATTCTATATTCAGGGAATCGTTCACATCTCTTGTTCGTCGGAAGATATCAAAACCTTCACGATCAATATCCCCCCAATACAGGAAGGTAACATTGGGATTTCCCATAAATCTTACGTATTCGACCAGCGCTCCGGCTTTATTCGACACCTTGTTTCCATTTCCATAGACGACACCATCTATAGCCACGCCAAACAAGCTCTTAAAATGATCTTCAAACATACACCGCCGGATGTTGAACCATATATCTTTGTTCTCGCAAATAAGCAAGGTCAGGTCATTTTTCCGCTCAGGTATATAATCGTGAAAGCAATACTCCGGAGTGTCATAGAATCCCAGATCTGATTCGGATATCTCTAAGTGTCGAAGCAGAGACTTCACCTCCGGATCATCCAACACCTTCTCACGACCAAAAATCTCAAAAGACCGTTCTTTCCTTGAAATCTGTTCCCCCGCTTTCCTCGAAAAGAGAAAAGTATTCAGACAGTCGACAACCTCTCTATGCTTCAGATACTCCTTAACATGCAAAGATAGGTATCCGGTCCTTTGCAAAGCCGGATGTAGCTGTCGAATCTGTTTTTCAACCTCTTCACTCGATTCTTCTTTTATCATGATCCGATACTTCTTAAACAGCGGATATTTACGATTTCCGTTCTGGCCTGAGTTCTTTACTGGTTCCAAAATTGAAGCGCCAGCCAGTTCGGAAATCCTATCATATAAGCCTTTCGTGTCCGCCAGATCTGCTTTCAGTAAGTCGGTCAAAGCCTCAAGTGTGATGCTCTTTTTCCCGTATGCTAGTAGTTTATTCTTAATGTCCATTTTCATCCTCTGGAATCATCTCCATAATGTCCCCGATATCGCACTGCAAATATGCGCAGATCCGCTTTAGGACATCCATTGATACATCCTCATTACGTCCCAATTTTGCTAACGTATTCGGGCTCATTTCTATAGCTTCTAACAAGTCCATCTTCTTCATGTTTTTATCGATAAGCATTTTCCACAACTTGTTATAACTTACTCTCATTACACAATTCCTCACATGCTACGCAGCATCAAACGGCTTTAGCAGCCTACAATAACTCAAAATAAATTATAACACTTACGCCTTCAAATATCAATAATTTAATTATAGATACCTATAAATTCCATTCTATCCTTTCACTCCACTTTTCATTATCCACATTTTATGTCCTTTAAAACGGACTCCAGGCCAGATTTCTTAGATTTCTGTTACAGTTCACACCCACGCCAGTAAATGGATGTTTTTGTGCATATCGCCGAAATTTATTTTTTCATTTTGCACAAATGTCTCCCTTGAAATTTTCTTATCCACATCTCTGTCCACCCTCCCTCTTTTATCCTCTTTTTTCATTGCAGAGTACTCCCTTTTGTCCTTTTTTTCTCTTTCCAGAAGTCTCTTTTTCCTTCTCCTTACAACTTATCCACTCGGCATTCTGACGGTTCCTCTTTTTTCCCGGATTCGCTTTTTTCCACGCTTTCCTGTATAATCATCTCATAAGAACCGAGGTGATAGATCGCTGAGATGGCTTGTCTGAACCCTAACGCCCAGATCATCGTCATTCTTCTTCCGCCTGTTGTATTCCACTTCAAAAAGGATCCGATTAAACAACCCTGTTTCGTAACAGTCTACCAACTGAGGAAATACGCTGTAGTTCTTGTAGATCAGTAGGAAGCGTTCATGCGGATTTGAATTACCGTAGCCTTCCACCAGTTTTTCTTCTGTAATGCACATGTTCGCACCTCCATAACATTTCTTGGAGGTTAGGCTTGCCGGCTTGCGTCACCTCTTGCTTACATATGTCATTCTACAGAACGCCACGGAATAAATCGTTCGTCAAACGGTCAACTTCTGTTGACCGGTAGTCAACTCAAAAAAGTAAAAAAGAAAAGACGTATGAAACCAAATGTCTCATACGCCTCATAGGATTTATGATTATAACTTTGTAAATTCATCAAGCTGCTTATCTACATCTCTTCCGGAATACATAACCCGAATCACTGTAACCAATTTCTTTGTCTTATCGGGGATATAGAAAATAACATAATTATCAACAGGCACAACTCGTGTATTTCGACTCTTCCAGGGCTCTCTTTCATATTGCCGGAACTTCTCCGGATACTCTCCCAAGGAAAGGATTTTTTCTTCGATCCGGTCAAGCTGTCCGGCTGCATTCTCAGGCGAAAGAAGATCAAATGCTATATACTCAAAGATACCGCGAAGATCGTTCTCAGCCTGCTCCGTAAAGGTAACATCATATTTCATACATTATAATCCCTTCGGATATCCGCAAAAACCTGAGCTGCAGATTTGGTACGCCCTGCCTGCATATCCGCATATCCTTTCTCAAGTTCCATGTCCAAAGTCTCTGCGTTCATTCTCGAAATATCAACAGGTCTCGCAGTTGGAATCTTTACCTCAAACGGAAGCCCCCTATTTAGAATGATCTGCTTATAAAACATATTGATAGCATTAGATGCCGGGATCCCCAAAGTAGCCAGAATTTCCTCAGCCTGTTCTTTAACATCCGGCTCTATTCTTGCATAAAGATTTGCTGATTTAGCTGCCATATCATCACGCCCCTTTCTTTTACCCATATTATAAGTCAATGTACGGGCAAAAGCAATACATTTTTCAAATCAGTGCCATGATCTGCTTCAAAAGGATCTCTCTTACAGACTGATCCTTCACATCTCGCAACAAACCAAGCGCTTCGTCCGCAAATCCATCATTATTATCTGCAAAACCCAGCAGATAATTCGGCGTAGTCTGAAGTACTTTGGCTATCTCTACCAGACCGCTGGCTCTCATGTAAAATTTCTTTTACATAGCTTAATTGCGGTCTATTTAGCTTGTTTCCTGACTACTCAGGAAAAATATTTCTACCCTCGCCCCACCTGTATTTTCAGAATTTGAAAGTTTAATACCTCCACCATATTTTTCAGCCACAGTTTTTGCAAAAAATAGTCCCATCCCATAATGGGCTTCGCCATTTCTACTTGTGTCATCCATAAAAAACTGCTCTGTGCCATGCAATAATGCTTCTTTTGTAAATCCTGATCCGCTATCCTCCACAATGAATGTCAGCCGGTCATCCTGCTCCTTTGCGTCAATATAAATGATTCCATTTTCTTTTGTATGCTCCACTGCATTCTGAATCACATTCATTACGGCCCGGAACATTGGATCATAAGCAATCGTTACCTTTTTATCACTTTGTCCCGCCTTCCAATCTATCTTCTGGTGATAGATTTCTACCAGTCCGAGTGCCTGTTCCTTTATATCTGCGAAAAAATCTTCTAACCTCACCGTTGTATAGGTAACATCACTGCAATTCCATGATTTTGTGACATCTATCAACTGTTTTACATAACTTTGTATCTGTGTTGTGCCGTTCAAAACATAAGTGATATTTTTCTTCTGTTCTGTGGTCAGTTCAGTCTCTGAAAGTAGTTCTGCATTTCCCCGTACAATCGTAAGAGGTGTTTTAATATCATGCGCCAAAGCAGACATCTGCTGTTTCTTTTCCTGCTCTGTTTTCCACTGCTTTTCTAAAGATTCTCGCAATGCATCTCGCATATCATCGATTGCCGATAAACAGTCATCAAACTCTTTGATACCGGAACAGGATGTCTCATATTCCAGATTTTGATCCTTTATTTGTCCGATTGCGTCTAATACAGGCTGCATCTGCTTTTTGATTCTTTTTCCAAAACGTATGGACGGAATGATGATAATCGCTACCGCTCCAATCACAGACATAATAATCATCACATTCTGTGGTCCTATAAAATGCTCCCTCAAAAAAGCTGAATGATATTGAGGTGTCAGGCGATATTGCAATACAACATATTCATTTTCCCTTACAATTACTTTATAAAAATATTTCCCGGATGCGTTTCCGTACTTTGCAACATTCCATGCTATCTGTTCGTATTGTTCTGACAGATCTCCACCTATTTTCTCTCCATTCTCTGAAAAGATTACATAATCACAAAGTGCGGGAATCATCTCAGCAGTCACTTTATCTGCACGTAGAATCGTATCATATGCTTCATTAATCTTTTGCTCTGCATAATTTGCCGGATAAATACAGCCCACACTAATCAAAAGGTACAGCAGCAGATAAGCAACAATCACCAAACCAACTAATGATCCAAGCATGACCAGTACATATCTCATAAAAATCCTGCTGAGTGCATTGCTTCTCTTTACTCTTCCCATTTATATCCAATCCCCCAGACTG
>UQPQ01000048.1 GCA_900542985.1 uncultured Bacteroides sp. | reverse complement strand
TAAGCACTGACCGACAAAGTATAACAAACGGGAAATTCATTCACAGATTCGTAATTTCTCTGTTTTAACCCTCCCCACCTATATCATTTCCACTCCTCTCTTGATATTGCGCCATAATCTCCAAAATAATTTTACCATACTTCTCCACACACTTTTTACCTATATAAGGAACATGAAGCAGTTCACGCTCATCAGCAGGAAAACAATTAGACAATCCTAAAATCGCTTTTTGTTGCAATATGGTATACACCGGCACTCCTCGCCTTTCAGCCTCCTCTTTACGCCACCCTATTAAAGCTCGATATACAGCAATATTCCCAATATCACCATTGGCTACAACAATTTTTTTCTGTTTCTTCTCACGTTTCTTTACTTTTTCAGAGTCTTTTTCTCGCATGCTCAACACCGAACGTTTACGCAAAAAATCCTGCACTTGAAATCCATTATCAAAAACAAACTCCAATAAGGCTGATTTAATACGCACAGCATCAGATAATTCTCCCCAAGCCTCATCCAGTTTTTTTCTCAACTCTTTATTATCCACCTCTATCTCCGTACTATCCATCAACTCCTGCAAAGGCTTTAAAGTATCCCCAAAATATTTTGTGCCACTATGTATCCTGTCTTGAAGTATCTTATCCAATTCACAATCAACAGAGTGTGATAAAAGGCGCATATACTGATTCTCAAATTTAATACTTACCTCGCAGAGTTCTTTTCCCAACCTCTCTACTTCAGCTTGATACAACTTTATTTGAGCCGGATATATTTTATACAAATATTCATCCAATAACCTGAGATAATGCACCAGCAACATTTTTATTCTTCCAAAACCGAAAAGTTGTTTCAGCAATTCTCCGAAATAACTTTTCCGCATAGCCATACACTGTTCTTGCGTAGGATTTGAATTACGAGTTTCATTGTTAAAACGGTCGATAACTCTATCACTTATCACTACTCCTGGTCCAATAGGTGCATTCAAGACCAACCCCTCCAAAGTCCGGCAGCGACTAAGCGCCACATACGCCTGTCCATGAGCAAATGCAGCAGAGACATCAATTATTGCTTTATCGAAAGTAAGTCCCTGACTTTTATGTACTGTAATAGCCCAAGCCAGTTTCAGTGGATATTGCTTAAAGGTTCCTTCTATTTCTTCAACTATCTCTTTCGACTCCTTATCCAATTTATATCTTGCATTAGTCCATTCCGCCTCCTGCACATCCACTTCCGCTCCAGTACCATCAATCTTCACCTTAATATTCTGTTCCGACAAAGACACTACCCTACCTATGGTACCATTCGCATATCGATGCTCACCCGAAATATCATTCTTCACAAACATCACTTGCGCTCCTTCTTTCAATTCCAATTCCAAATCCGTAGGATAAGAATACTCCGGGAAATTGCCTTCTATTGCAGCCTTAAATGTATAAGCCTCAACCGGCAACTCATCCATTTTCATTCGGTTTATCTGCTGAGCTTGCAAATTATGAGTCGTAAGACGAATATACCCCTTATCATCTATCATATTCTCCTCGGGGATATACCGACTATTAAGCATGGAAATTTCTTTCTCTGTACAACGATTCTCCCTGACAGCATTAAGCAACTCTAAAAAATGAATATCATTCTGCCGATACACCGTTTTCAGTTCAATTGTGCAAAAAGAAGTTTCCCTTAAAGCCCGACTTGAAAAGAAATAAGGCGAGTCATAATACTCCGATAGCAATTGCCATTCTTCACTCTTTACTACTGGAGGCAACTGTTGAACATCTCCTATCAACAAAAGTTGGACACCGCCAAAAGGTCTATCATTTCTTCTAAATCTACGCAATACATCATCTACTGCATCCAACAAATCGGCTCTCACCATACTAATCTCGTCGATGACAAGCAAATCGATGCTCCGCATTATGTTCAGTTTTTCTCTTCCAAAGCGAAAACGATACTGTGCGTCACCCCCAAATGCAGCTCCCGGAACATAAGGCGCAAAGGGTAGTTGAAAAAAAGAATGAATAGTCATTCCACCAGCATTAATTGCGGCAATACCTGTAGGCGCCAAAATAATCATTCTTTTAGGCGAATCCTTCACCAACGAGCGTAAGAATGTAGTTTTACCGGTTCCTGCCTTTCCTGTCAGAAATACATTTGTTCCTGTCTGACCGATTAATGTATTGGCCAGTTCCAGTTCTGGATTAGTATTCATAGCATTGAATTAAATTGATTGCATAAAAAGAACGGAGACAAAACAAAGATACAGATAAAGCACCTTAACTGAATACAACCCATATCATAAAATGAAAAAACTTACGCATATTCCATAAATAAAAAGAACAGGCAACAAAAGCAATTCTGTCTGTTTTCCATAATAATACTACCGCAAAAAACGCGACTTGTCACATCAGCCAACGATACAAGTATCGATCGCTAACGTGACTTGTCGCGTTGGCTGATGTGACAAGTCACGTTTTTCCATACTTAAACATCCCTGTTCTCAGCTGATCACAGACCAGTTTACGTTCTTCTTGCGGAGCTCTTTCAGCTGTCTCCACACGATTGCATTTTCCGGAAGCACTCCATTCGGATCGCTATCAAGGAGTTTTTCCGCGACTTCACGTACATATTGCAACAACTGACCGTCACGAGCTATATCTGCAATTTTCAAGTCAAAAGCCACTCCACTTTGCTGGGTACCTTCCAAATCGCCAGGTCCACGAAGTTTCAAATCAGCCTCCGCTATTTCAAAACCATCGTTGGTCTGCACCATAATCTCAATTCGCTTACGGGTTTCTTCTGTAAGCTTATACCCTGTCACCAGAATGCAATAAGACTGATCGGCTCCACGCCCTACACGTCCACGCAACTGATGCAACTGCGACAAGCCAAAACGTTCGGCATTTTCTATTACCATTACAGAGGCATTAGGCACATTTACTCCTACTTCAATCACAGTAGTAGCCACCATTATCTGAGTTTCATTTGCAAGAAAGCGCTGCATTTCTTCATCCTTTTCGGCCGGCTTCATCTTTCCATGCACCTTACTTACCTTATACTCGGGAAACTCTTCACAAATATGCAGGTAGCCCTCCTCCAGATTCTTAATATCCATCTTTTCACTTTCCTGAATCAACGGATACACAATGTAGGCCTGTCTTCCTTCCTGAATCTGTTTCCGGATAAATGCATACATCGAAGCACGGCGATTATCGAACTGATGCACCGTCTGAATAGGCTTTCTTCCCGGAGGAAGCTCATCAATCACCGACACATCCAAATCTCCGTATAACGTCATTGCCAGCGTACGTGGAATAGGGGTAGCCGTCATTACCAGTACATGAGGGGGGCACGTATTCTTTGCCCATAGTTTGGCACGTTGGGCAACTCCGAAACGGTGCTGTTCATCAATCACCACCAGCCCCAACGATGAGAAATTCACAGTATCTTCAATCACCGCATGCGTTCCTATCAAGATATTAACAGCCCCTGTTAATAAGTCACGAAGAATCGTCTCCCTTCGCTTCCCTTTCACAGTCCCCGTCAATAACTCTACACGTACATCCATTCCTTCTAAAAAACGGCGGATAGTTTCGTAATGCTGTGTAGCAAGAATCTCTGTAGGAGCCATCATACAAGCCTGATAACCATTATCTAAAGCTATCAACATCGTCATCAGAGCCACTAAGGTTTTTCCACTTCCCACATCTCCCTGCAACAGCCGGTTCATCTGTCTTCCACTCCCCATATCGCGGCGCATTTCTTTAATCACACGCTTCTGCGCCCCTGTTAATTGAAAAGGAAGATTCTGTGAATAAAAGGTGTTGAAAACTTCTCCCACGCGTTCGAACAGCAATCCCCGAAACTTATTGCGCCGTTCCTTGGTATAACGTAAAATATTCAGTTGAATATAAAACAATTCTTCAAACTTGAGACGATACTGAGCCTTACGCAGCAAATCGGGACTTTGTGGAAAATGAATATTATAAAGAGCGTCAGTAAGCGACATCAAGCGATGAGTATGAATAAGCTGAGGACTAAGTGTCTCATCTATCACTTCACATTGCAAGGTTTGAAACAGATTCTTCATCAGTTTCTCCAATGTATGCGAGTTGAGCCCACTCCGCTTCATCTTCTCTGTCGTATTATAATAAGGTTGCATCCCCATTGAAGACAAAGTCAACTCACCAGCCGGATCAATATCCGGATGTGCAATATTAATTCGTCCGTTGAATACCGTAGGTTTCCCAAAGACGATATATTCCTCATGCGCCTTATATTTACCCATGACATACTTCAAGCCTTGAAACCAAACCAGGTCGACTACACCTGTACCATCGGAGAAATGGCCGACCAAACGCCTTTGTCTGCCTTCTCCTATTGTTTCAAAGCTCAAGACTTCTCCCTTCAGCTGAATATACGGCATATTACCGTCTATTTCATGAATATAATACAGCCTGCTCCGGTCTACATATTTATATGGGAAATAGTACAACAAGTCCCTCAAGGAATAAATTTGAAGTTCCTTGTTTAAAATGGCTGCACGCTGCGGCCCTACTCCCTGCAAATATTTAATGTCACGTGTAGATAAGTCGAACATCTTTTTCAGATCAGCACCTCTGCTACTTTCAAATCAAAAGGTGTAGTTAATTTGATATTTTCCCGATTTCCCGCTACCAGATACACAGGTAATCCCAAAGCTTCTACTACAGAAGCATCATCGGTGAAAGCTGGAATATACTCTTGCGCATAGGCACGCTTCAACACTTCCGTGGTGAAAACCTGCGGAGTTTGTACTAATTTATAGCAATCTCGAGGCACCGTTTCACTGTCTTCAGCAGATACGATATGACGAACAGTTTCTACCACATCAATCACCGGAATCACAGCATGTTTCAACGCAGCCATATCATAGCAAGAAGCAATTACCTCCTGAGAAACAAAAGGACGGACTCCGTCGTGTACTCCTACGATTCCTTCTCCATCTACCAGCCTCAGCCCATTACGAACAGAATGGAAACGGGTTTCTCCTCCATCAGCTATGCGATGAGGTAAAGTAAAGCCATATTGCACACAAAGTTGCTTCCAGTAGTCCTGTTGGGCTACCGGAAGAACAACAATTAATTCTATCTGATTGTCATAAGCATAAAAGGCCTCAAGAGTACGCATCAATACCGGTTTCCCTTTTACCGGTATAAACTGCTTGGGGATTTCACCTCCCATACGAAGACCTTTTCCGCCCGCAACAATAATTACATATTTTTTCATCAGGCAATCAACATGCCGTTTTTAACTTCTTTCACTTTTTCGGCTCCCGCAAACTTCTCCAGTATTGCAAAACCAAATTCCCATGCAGCTCCGGGACCTTTTCCCAAAATGAAGTTGTCTACACGTTCTACCATATTGCCTGTATATTCAGCTCCTTCCAGGAATTTGTCAAATCCCGGGTAACAAGTTGCCTTCTTACCTTTCAACAGTCCACGTTTACCATATACCAATGGAGCCGCACAAATAGCAGCCAACGGTTTTCCGGCAGCAGCAAACGACATAATCAGTTTATCAAGACCTGCATGCGCATCCAAATTGGTAGCTCCTGGTAGTCCACCCGGCAAAACGATCATTTCAACATCTTCTTCCTTCAAATCTTCAAACAAGACATCGGCTACAATAGGTACTCCATGCGAGCTAACTACAGTTTTGTTTCCTGTTACAGAAACTGTTCTCACTTCCAATCCACCTCGACGCATGATGTCCAAGGGGAACATGGCTTCCATTTCTTCAAAGCCTTCGGCTAAAAAAATACAAATAGTTTTCATAAGCAACTTATTTTTAATGAAGTACAGAAACTGCTTTCGCATTCCCTATTCTTCCGATTTCTATTTCAATTTAAAATAATATGTAATCGTTCCAGTCTGATTGTTCACTCCAGGAATAGCATTAAAGCGCGCTTTCCGTGCAGCCTCCTCAGCAGCCTTACGTAAAGTAGGATTAACCGTATTAGTACGCTTATTAATACTAGTACTAATTACCTGACCGGCAGGATTGACCACAATCGTAACTACAACACGTCCTTCATCTTGTACATTATATACAGGTTTTGGCAAACCACCCTGTCCAAGCGAACGCCCGTTCAAGTCAAAGGTTCCATATCCTCCTTCTCCAGTCGTATTACCCGCATTACTGTTTCCTGTAGGACTACCCTGAATACCAGTACCCGTATTTGATGTACCTTTGCTACCCATCTGAGAACCTTTACCAAAAGCTCCGGCAACTTTGTTGGCTACGGCCTGTGCAGCGGCTCGTTTTTCTACCTCACGTTTCTCTGCTTCCGTTTTCTCTTTGACTACCTTTGCAGGTACTGTTTCCTTTTTAGGTGTTTGGGTAGTTTCCTTCTGTTGTTTTTTCTTTTCCTCCTTTTTCTTCTTTTCTTCTTTCTTTACCTGTATGGAAGGTTCATCAGCCTGAGTGATGAGAGGTTGTTCCACTTTTACCTCCTCTTGCACAGGTTGAGGTTCTGCCGTTTCCGGTTGAGATACAATATCCACTTCGGTCATTGTATAAGGATCGGACTCTCCCTGCGATTGCTCCGTATCACCAAACATAACAGGTACTCCCCCCTCTTCCTGCGGTTCCGGACGGGAAAGCGTAAGCAAGAGCAGCAAGACCAATACTACCACATGCAATACGGCTGTACCGATTATTCCTGTTACTTTATTTTGTTTCATGATTACTTCTTATCTGGGCGGCGGGTAGCCAGCACCATTTTGTAATGATTCTCGTTTGCAATATTCAGAATGCGTACCACCTCACGATAAGGGATGGATTCGTCTGCGTACAAAGCCACATACATCTCCGGTTCCTTTTGCGCACATTCCTGTAAAAAGGCCGGTACTTCCTCTATAGACAAAGGCATTTCATCTTCCTTGCCAAACGCACCATAATAATTCAAGTCTTTATCAATAATTACCCTTGCCATAGGTTTGGCTGAAGTTTGCTCCGATCCTTGCGGCAACAAAACTTTAATGGCATTTGGCGAAACCATGGTAGAAGTAATCATAAAAAATATCAGCAACAAGAAAATGAGGTCTGTCATAGACGACATACTGAAGCTTGGAGATATTTTTTGTCTTCTTTTCAGTGCCATAAGCTATTATTTTTCAATCGGTTCATTGAGTAAATCCATGAAAGCCATTGTACGGGCTTCCATCTGGCTAACCACCTTATCTACCCGATATACGAGATGATTGTATGCAAACATGGCTGCAATACCTACAACCAGTCCACCTACAGTAGTAATCATTGCCTCATAAATACCACTCGACAAGAGTGTAATATCAATATTGTTTCCGGCATTAGCCATATTCCAGAATGCACGCACCATACCCAATACAGTACCCAAGAAACCAATCATAGGAGCTCCACTCGAAATAGTAGCCATGATAGACAAACCATTTTCCAGTTTAGCCACTTCGATATTTCCGGTATTCTCAATAGCAGCCTGTACATCGGCCACCGGTCTTCCCATACGAGTGATTCCTTTCTCAATCATTCGTGCAGAAGGAGTATTGGCCATACGGCAATAGTTGATAGCCGACTTGATTTCTCCACTCTTTATATAATCGCGGATACGTTCCATAAAAAGCGGATCTTCCTTTCCAGCCTTACGAATAGCCGCAGCGCGTTCGAAGAAAATATAAAATGCAACCACCGACATCAAGGCCAGTACAATCATAATCCAGCCTCCCTTACAGGCCATATCAAAAAGATTCATTTCCGGTTCTCCCGAAGCAACAGGAGTCAATACCGGGTTTTCACCGGTAACAGTTTCAGCAGCAGCTTGCATTGCTGTCAATAAAGTTAGTGTCATCATACTTATAAAAGACATTGTTTATATTCTTCTATTGTTTTCTTCAATCCTAAATAAAGCGCATCGCATATCAATGCATGACCAATCGATACTTCATCCAGCCAAGCAATATGCTGACGGAAATATTTCAGATTCTCCAGACTTAAATCATGTCCGGCATTAAGTCCCATTCCTAATTTTCTGACCAACTTGGCCGCTTCTACAAAAGGAGCTACAGCAGCTTCCGGATTCTTGGCATAAAGAGAAGCATAAGGTTCGGTATAAAGTTCTACACGGTCTGCTCCGGTTTTGGCTGCATATTCTATCATTTCGGGTTCGGTTCCTACAAAAATAGAAGTACGGATACCTGCTTCTCCAAAAGTATCCATCAATTCTGTCAGGAACTCACAATTCGTCTTTGTGTCCCAGCCCGCATTCGATGTAATCTGCCCTGGTGCGTCAGGTACCAGTGTAACCTGATGTGGCTTTACTTTCAACACGAGGTCAATAAACTCTTTGGAAGGATAACCTTCTATATTAAATTCAGTTTTCAGCAAAGGTCTTAAATCATATACATCTGCATAACGTATATGTCGTTCGTCCGGCCGAGGATGTACTGTAATACCATCTGCCCCAAACGCCTCACAATCCAATGCTACTTTCAGTACGTTAGGATTGTTTCCACCACGGGCATTACGCAAAGTGGCCACTTTGTTTATATTCACACTTAATTTAGTCATATTCGTTTTTATTTATATCTTTGCAACTACAACTTGCAAAGTTAGCCGATTTTATGAAATACCGGCCATGATTATAAGTTAAAAACCGTACACTATATACAAGAAACAATGAAATTTGCCATCTTTGGAAATACTTATCAAGCTCAAAAATCAGCTCACACTACCCGATTGCTGGAGATTCTTCGTAAAAAGGATGCGCAAATATGTATCAGTGCCGACTTCTATGAATTTCTGAAGAAAGTAACAGACACTGATTTTACTGGTGTTGAAGTCATCGAAGGAAACAATTTTACGGCCGATATGGCTTTAAGTATTGGAGGAGACGGAACCTTTCTAAAGACTGCAAGCCGTGTAGGCAATAAAAGGATTCCTATTTTGGGAATTAACACAGGGCGGTTAGGATTTCTGGCTGATATTTCGCCAGAACAAATGGAAGAAGCCTTCGACGAAATCTATCAACACAAATATCAGACAGAGGAAAGACGTGTACTGCATTTACTTTGCAAAGGACAGATTTTAAAAGGCTATCCTTACGGGCTGAATGAAATAGCTATCCTAAAGAGAGACAGTTCATCGATGATTACCATCCATGCGTATATCAATGGAGAACTGCTGAATGTTTATCAGGCAGACGGACTTATTGTCTCTACCCCTACCGGGTCTACAGGATATTCATTGAGTGTAGGAGGTCCTATTTTAGTTCCCCAAAGCGGCACTATCAGCCTGACTCCCGTAGCACCACACAGCTTAAATGTCCGCCCCATTGTGATTCGAGACGACTGGGAAATTACGTTGCAAGTAGAAAGCAGAAGCCACAACTTTCTTGTAGCAGTAGACGGAAGAAGTGAAACTTGCCGGGAAGGTTGCCAACTGACTATCCGTAAAGCTAATTATCCTATCTATATTGTAAAACGCTGTCAACATTCGTTTTTCAATACTCTCCGTGAAAAAATGATGTGGGGAGCAGACAACCGTAAATAATGAATCTCACCATACAAGTAAAAAAGACCGCTGGAATTTCATCTTCCAGCGGTCTTTTTCTATCATCTATATGATTCTTGGCAGACAGAACCGTTACAAGAATCAGTCTTATTCTTTAATACGTATCAGCAAATTAGCAAGAATAGCAGTTACACCTCCTGTAGTAATACCGGATGCAAAAATATTACGCAATACTTCTGGCAACTGGCTCAAGATATCGGGCACCAGTTCTACACTCAGACCAAAAGAAAAACTTAATGCCATCACCAAAGTAGCCTTACGATCTATCTTCTGAGCAGCAATAATACGTATACCTGCAGCAGCTACCGTTCCAAACATCAGCAAAGTAGCTCCTCCCAAAACAGGTTCCGGCATCAACGAGAATACCAATCCTACAGCTGGGAACAAGCCCAACAAGATCAAGAATCCTGCAATAAAATAACCTACATAGCGGCTTGCCACCCCAGTAAGCTGAATCATTCCATTATTCTGTGCAAAAATAGAGTTAGGGAAAGAATTGAATACACCTGCCAGCATAGAGTTAAATCCGTCGGCCAATATACCTCCAGAAGCACGTTTTACAAATTTCTCACCTTCAACCGGCTCACCTGAGATAAGTGAATTGGCAGTAATATCTCCATAAGCTTCAATTGCAGTAATCAAATACACCAGTGCCAGTGCAATAATAGAAGAGATATCAAAAGAAAGACCGTAACGGAAAGGAATAGGAATATTGAATCCTCCATAGCTCTGTACAGAAGAGAAATCGACCATACCTAAAGCCCAAGCTACTATATATCCTACAATCAATCCGATTACGATTGAGCTCATTCGCAGATAACGATTTGAACTCCGGTTAAAGAAAATAATCAAAACAAGTACCAAAGCCGCCAGCCCTACATGCTCTAAGGCTCCGAATGTACCGTTTGCCTGAGCGACTGCTCCTCCTCCACAAGCAGAAACACCCACTTTAATCAAACTCATACCAATCAGAGTCACCACAATACCGGATACAAGTGGAGTGATTACCTTTCTTGTATATTTCAGAACACGGCTTATAACCATTTCTACAGATGAAGCAACAATACAAGCTCCAAAGATAGCAGAAAGTCCGCCGGTTAATCCAGCAGAAATAATAGGTCCGATAAACGAAAAACTGGTTCCTTGAATACAAAGAAGTCCACAACCCACAGGTCCCAGTCTGCGACATTGAATAAAAGTAGATATACCAGATGCAAACAATGCCATTGATACCAGAAAACCTGTAGTTTCCAAATCAAGTTTTAAAGCTCCGGCAATAATCAACGGTGGAGTAATAATAGCAACAAAAATAGCCAGCAAATGCTGCAATGCTGCAAAAATAGTTTCTTTCAAAGGTGGACGATCGTTCAGTCCGTAAATCAGCCCCGCTCCCGAAGCCATAGCCTGTTCTTTTTCCATTTAATATATGCTTACTTTTTATGTGAGAAAAACATTTGTTATCCAATAAATAACTTCGGACAAACATAGCATTCTATATTTGCCCGAAGTATAATCTCAAAAAAATACTACTCTTTTATTTTAATTTTACAATCTTCCAGACTTTCAATAATGGCCAATGACTCAACATGGATACCTTGACCTCGCAAATAATCTCCTCCGTGCTGGAAGGACTTTTCAATCAGGAAGCCCATACCCACCAACTCAGCTCCGGCTTTCTGTACCAAGTCAATAATACCTTTCGCAGCATTACCGTTAGCAAGAAAGTCATCGATAAACAGGACTTTGTCGCCCGGAGCAAGATAATCTTTGCTTACACACACGTCATAAGAACGATCCTTAGTAAACGAGTACACGGTAGTAGTCAGCATGTTTTCCATTGTGCTTGGTTTCTTTTTCTTTGCAAACACAACCGGAAGTTCCAATAAATATCCAACCATGATAGCAGGAGCAATACCACTCGCTTCGATAGTCATTACCTTATTAATTCTTGTGCTGGCAAAACGACGCACAAATTCTACTGCCATTGACTTCATCAAAATCGGATCCATCTGGTGATTGATGAAATTATCAACCTTCAAAATTCCGCCTTCGAAACATTTCCCATCTTTCAAGATTCGTTCCTTGAGTGCTTTCATACGCTAAACAGAGCTTTTAACCAACGTAATATTAAAATTTCTGCAAAGGTACGCGTTTTTATCGTATTTCCGACAAGACAGAGAAAGCAAAATAGCGAAAAAGAAGCAAGCTTCGGCAAAATCTTATTCTACCGGAGTTTCGTCTACAAAAATATCTTCCAAAGCTCCTCCGGAAACCCAATCCGTGATTTCATTACCTACAATTTCCAAAGTTTCTTTTTTCACCCGAATGGTATACTTATATATTTTACCCGACTCAAAAGTCGTGCCCATCTTGTCTGTAGTAGCTGTATAAGAATTTCCATCCCGTTCGTAAGTAATGGAAAAATTCAACGGAGTTTCCAGTACTGAAGGATTAATTAACACCATCGTTGAATACCCTTCTTCTTGAATACCCACTTCTTTCACCAACTCCAACGCATCTTTTTTCACTACATCGTCAGCAATCTGCATATGGTCTGTACCTTCCGAATCAAAGCAATAATAATGAGATGCAACAATATTTTGTCCTTCAAACTTCATTGTTTTCAGCGTCATGGTTTTGTCGGCAGCATCTTTTTTCAATGTAACCATTATCAGACTATAAATATGTTTGAACGACGATTCCCCCTTAAATGCTACAACTCCACTTTCAGCCCCATAATTGGTAGTACAACGGGCCGCCAAGAAGTCAAACTGTCCAAGATTCTCCAGTTCTCCCGTTTGGGTACTTAAATCCGGCATCGGTATACGAGTACGCTCTGCTTCCTCCACATAAGGATAAAAAGCACAAAACTCAAAAGACTCCGTCTGATTAGGCCAGTAAAGCGGTGTTTCAGAATTCCATCCACTTCCTGTATAACTCCATTTTACCGCATTTTCCTGTTGCCCCGGCATAAAGAATCCCACTGCATCTTCAGCTACAAAGGAGGTCTTTCCGGCGGAAGTCGTAGTAGTTCGCCCTAAATTAGCTCCTTCTACCATTGCCTGCATACTCAAGGATAAATCATCATTATCCATATTTTCACTCTTTTGACAGCTCGCACACAACAAGATGCAAAGGCATCCACTTAAAATTAAATGTTTCTTCATAATATTTTAATTAATATGTTACATTTTATAACGCCGCCTTCCTATTTTCTATACCCACATGTAGGTATTTTTTCCAACCTTACTTTCATTCATTTTTCTTTTTCGTATTTTTGTTCTCAGAAAACATCTTAAAGACACAACTCATGAATAAACGATTTCTTTTATGTGCATTTCTTATTGTGTCAGCTTGCCTGACATTTGCACAGCAGCCTAAGTATGTATTTTATTTCATAGGCGACGGTATGGGAGTAAACCAAGTACAGGGAACAGAACTGTACAAGGGTGAACTGGAAGGCAAAATCGGAATCACCCCCATTCAATTTGCCCAATATCCTTATGCCACCGTAGCTACGACATTCTCTGCAACCAATGGAGTAACCGATTCCGCAGCTGGAGGAACAGCTCTTGCGAGTGGACACAAGACCAAAAACGGTACTATCGGAATGGAAAAGGACCAGCAGACTTCTGTAAACAGTATAGCTGTATGGGCACAAAACAGTGGTTACAAAGTAGGAGTAGCTACCAGTGTAAGTGTAGATCATGCTACTCCGACTGCTTTTTATGCACATAATGCAGACAGAAACAACTATTATGAAATGGGATGTGACCTGTATAAAACAGGATTCGACTTTTATGCCGGATCGGACTTCCTCGATCCTGATAAAAAAGGAAAAGCAGAAAGTTTATACAGCTTGGCAGAAGCAAATGGATATACCATTGCAAGAGGATATAAAGACTATCTGAAAAAAAGCAAGAAAGCAGACAAAATGATTCTGTTCCAGACAGAAAAGGCTTCTCAGGTAGAACGAGAATCTATCCCTTATGCCATCGACCGTAAAAAAGGAGATTTGACTCTGAGTGATATTACACGTTCTGCCATCAACTTCCTGACAAAGGAACCTTCCAAAGGCTTTTTCCTGATGGTAGAAGGCGGAAAAATAGACTGGGCTTGCCACAGCAATGACGCGGCTACTGTTTTCCACGAAGTGATGGATTTGGATAATGCAGTAAAAGTAGCTTATGAATTCTATGCACAGCATCCGGATGAAACACTGATTGTAATCACCGCAGACCACGAAACTGGAGGTATTGTATTGGGAACAGGAGCTTACAAGTTAAATTTACAGGTTCTGAAGAACCAGAAAGTCAGCGAAGTGGGCTTTACAAGAATCATCAATGGCTTGCGCGCACAATACAAGAACAATGTGCCATGGGACGTTGTGAAAAAAGCCTTGAAAGAGAATTTCGGCTTTTGGGAACAAGTACAGTTGACAGAAAAACAGGAAGCACGTCTGACTAAAGTATACGAAGAAAGCTTTAAGGGTCAGAACATCCAATTAGAAAAAAGCGAATATTCACAAGACGAACCAATCGCAGCAGAAGCCAAACGTATTATCAATGAAATAGCTTTGGTAGGATGGACCAGCGGAGGACATTCTGCAGGATATGTCCCGGTATTTGCTATCGGAGCCGGAGCTGAATTGTTCCAAGGACGCCTTGACAACACCGAAATCCCAATGAAAATAGCCAAAGCGGCCGGATATATTGCCGAATAACATCAAAACAGAATTGACTTTTATTTCAGGAACAGTCTCGAAGTTTGTACAATCGGACTGTTCCTGTTTTTTTGCAAAGTCGTTTTCTAATCAGCGCCGTCGGATGCATAGTCGCCGCCGTTGTTTCTCCAGCCAACACCGCCGGTTTTATATACGACGACGTCGAACGAACGGTTCTGCTTGCATAGCACAGAGTAATAACGAATACCAACGTACTTATTCAAATGATAAGTAAGGAGCCAGCTTGTTCAAGTCACTTTCCGTGAATTCTTCGAACATGGACAACTGAGCTATATTCTTTATAGCTCCTCTCTTACGTCTGTATTCCAATATAGCTTTAGCCTTGTAGAAATTCATATAAGGATGGACACGAAGTTTATCCAGACTAAACTGATTGACATAGAGTTTACGCAATGTATCTGTTTTGACAACAAACCATTTATTCAGTTCCTTTCCTACGTGAGGAATTTCCTGCAACTGGTTCACGCTATAAAAACCTCCCAGACGAAGACGATAAGCCACAATCATTTTAGCCAGTCCGCTGCCTATTCCCGGAATACATTTCAGTTCTGTTGTATCTGCCTTATTCAAATCGACGACAGTCCCTTCTTCGTATTTTTCCTGTATGACGAACAAAGAGTCTTCAGGCAAGGCACGATGCTGCATTGTATCGCGTTGTCTGAATCTTTCGCCGATTACAATATAAGGCTTCAATGTTTGAAATGTCTCTTCTTTCAGTCCATATATACGGGCAAAAGCTTCCGGAGAACGGAACACTCCACCTTTTTCACGATAACGTAAGATATTTCGGGCTATAAAAGACGGCAAACCCAGCTGACGGAAAGTCAGAGAATCGGCCGTATTGGGGTCGAACTCCTGCAAGACTACAACCGGAGCATTGCTGGTATATTTCCTGTAAGAAACATTTTTCTCTTTCTCCTTAAGCTGTACCAGGAAGGAATCGATTTCTTCATTATTCTGCATGGCCACAACCGGTGAGTCTTTCCGGGAAATCCCGATATAAACTCCCGTCAATATAAGAGCAAGAAGCAAAAGAAATACAATGATTCTACGCTCGGCCTTAGAATAATAGAAAAAATCTTTCCACATCACACTATCCCAGTAATCCCAACTCGTTAATAAAAATCAAAGTAATCCCTATAGGAGCGACAAAACGAAGTACGAAAATATACAAAGGATAGAAAGGAGCTTTCAGCGTACCATAATTGGTCACTTCATTCTTGACCAGATTCCGGTCAATTACCCAACCCACAAAAATAGCTGCGAAAAGTCCTCCAAATGGCAACATGATTTTTGCTGTCAGGAAATCCAAAGCATCAAACAAGTTCATTCCTGCTACGGTATATTCACTCCAATCGCCTAATGCCAATGAAGATACGATACCAATCAGCAGACTTCCTGCCGTAATCAGACGGGCAGCCTTGACACGGGTGAAATGGAATTTTTCATGCAGAAAGGCAGTAGAGACTTCATGCAGTGAAATAGTGGAAGTCAAAGCAGCCAAAGCCAAAAGTACATAGAACAGTACAGAGCATACGGTAGCTAAGATAGGTACTGCACTAAATGCTTGCTGGAAGACATTGGGCAATGTAATAAAAATCAAAGCAGGACCTGCATCAGGCTGAATGCCTACAGAAAATGCTGCGGGAAAAATAACCAGTCCGGCCAATACAGCGACAAAAGTATCTATCAATCCCACACTGGCTGCCGTATGTACCAGACGAGTTTCTTTGCCAAAATACGATGCATAGGTAGACAAACAGCCCATACCCAGACTTAAAGAGAAGAAAGCCTGCCCCATTGCACCTAAAAAGACATCAGGAGTAACCTTACTGAAATCTGGCTTCAACAAAAACTCCACTCCTTTATTGGCTCCAGGTAAAGTCAAAGAACAAATAGCCAATAAAACAATTAAAATAAAAAGTAAAGGCATCAACAATTTAGAGGAGCGCTCAATTCCCTTTTCTACTCCTTTTACCACCACAAAGTGGGTTAATAATAAAAAGACTACCAACCACAAAAGCGGTCTTAGCGGATCTTTGGAAAACTCCTGAAACAAAGTAATGAATTCAGCAGAGGTCTTTCCGGCAAATCCACCCGTCAGAGCCTGAAAAGTATATTCTAAGGTCCATCCAGCTACAACGGAATAATATCCCAAGATAAGAAAGCCTGTCAAAACTCCAATGTATCCTACCCATTTCCAAATCGGATGTGGAGCCAAGACCTTAAATGCTTCCCCCGTACTTGCTTTCGAACCACGTCCAATCGTGAATTCAGCGACCATAATGGGTAATCCCAAAATAAAAATACATCCTAAATATACTATTATAAATGCCGCTCCTCCATGGTTTCCTGCTTCATATGGAAAACGCCAAATATTTCCTAAACCTACAGCAGAACCAGCTGCGGCCAAAACAGCTCCTAACTTACTGCCAAAACTAATACGCTCTTTCTGTTGCATAAATGAAGTAATAATTATAATTAATCCGAATTTGAGCGCCAAAAGTACAAAAAATATCGTATTTTTGCCTATAAAATTAAAGATTAATATATGATACGTTATTTAACTGCATATCCTTTATCTATACTGATCGTTATCATTATATGTTACCTGTCTTTTTTCCAACCTCCTCAGACTTCATTGGACGAAGTACCCTATATTGACAAGCTGGCGCATATTTGCATGTATGGCGGTCTGACTACTGTCTTATGGATAGAGTATCTTTTTCATCAATCGACTTTTAATTACAAAACTTTTTTGGCAGGAAGTATATGCTTTCCGATCTGTCTCAGTGGTATCATTGAAATACTGCAATCACAATGTACCGATAACCGTAGTGGAGATTGGTTTGATTTACTGGCCAATGCTACTGGTGTCTGCATTGCCTGCCTCCTGGGTATCTATGTATGGAAACCCTTGTATCAGAAATTCAAATCTTCAGGCTCTCAAAAACGTTAGAAACATTCTTATAAAAGAAAGACTGCATGATGCTTCACAGCATCATGCAGTCTACGAAAAACGTTATTAATATATAATTTTAAAGATAGAGAGTATGCATAAATCTTAACGGAAGTCTTTCAACTCTTCCTGCAATCTTTGGCGAGTGAAATAAATACGGCTTTTCACAGTACCCAAAGGTAAGCCTAACTTATCTGCAATTTCACGATATTTAAATCCGGATACGTACATCATAAATGGGATGCGATATTCTTTTGGCAATTCATTTACAGTGCGACGGATTTCCTTCAAATCATAAGAACCTTCCAGCGAATCTTCTGCCAGATTATTTCCCTGATTCAAGTAAAACTGGTTATCGGTTTGATCAACATAAGTCTGGTCACGCAATACTTTTCTATAATTATTGATAAAGATATTGCGCATGATGGTATATACCCATCCCTTAAAGTTTGTTTCCGAAGTATATTTTTCTTCATTATCTAATGCCTTCAAAGAAGTCTCTTGGAGAAGGTCGTTTGCTTCTTCACGATCCGCTGTCAACTTAAATGCAAAGTGAAATAGTTCTGTCTGTATGCTCAACAAGTTCTGAGCAAATGTGGTTGTCTTCATAATTATTTTGTATTTCGAGAGTTAATATTCGTTGTTCTAATCACACTGCAATATTACAGACAAAACACAAGACACATCCCACAAAATCAGACATATAACCATCTGTTTTCTATCAATAAACAGTTTTTACCCCCTATAAAACAGTTTTCAGGTGGTAGATTTTCCCCATTTTGTATAAGGCATTTTCATTAAAGAGGAATTATAATATTCTGTCCGCCCTGTTACTTCTTCGCCTAAGAAAGATGGACGTAAAAAGATTTCATTTTCTTCCTCCAATTCAACCTCTGCAACTACCAAGCCTTCGTTCTCGCCATAGAATTCATCGACCTCAAATGTGTGATGACCGCTCTTTACCAAATAGCGGGTTTTATCAATAATTCCAGGTTCACACAGAAGCATCAGTTCTTCTGCTTCCTGCAGCGGAATCTCGCGTTCCCATTCATACCTCTTTACTCCACTGGCATCCGATTTTCCTTTTATCGTCAGAAAGCCTTTTTCATCCCGTATGCGAACTCTGACTGTCCGACCAGATGCACTACAAATGTATCCTTGTTTGATTCTGCTTTTCGCATAAGCTAAATCTCGGTAAGTGGTATCACATACCAAAAATTTCCGTTCTATCTCCAATGCCATGTCCGTTCTATTTATATTAAAATAAAAAATTCGGCTTTATACTTTATATAAACAAAATAGTCTCCCGGATGTTTACTTATCCAGGAGACTATCTCTCAATATCTTCATATAAATTGGATTACCACGTATAAGCTATAATTGTTATCAAAGCTAATACAATTAATCCAATGCACAAGTTTCGAATCAGCTTATTGGCTTTTTCGGCTTCTCTTCTTTCTCTTTCTTCGTGTTTTCTATTCTTTTGATTCATAGTATTGCATTTTTTAAGAAACTAATAGCTCAAAAATACAATATATTTTGAAAGAAAACAATAAAAAAGAAATTTTATGCTTCACTGTCTGAGAACTCCATCAAATAAGCCTTGATGAAACCATCTATTTTTCCGTCCATTACTCCGTTTACATCTGAAGTCTGGAAGTTTGTACGATGGTCTTTCACGCGTCTGTCATCAAACACATAGCTTCGAATCTGAGATCCCCATTCAATTTTCTTCTTGCCAGCTTCCACTTTAGCCTGCTCTTCCATTCGATGTTGAAGTTCTTTATCGTACAAAATAGAGCGCAACTGACGCATGGCATTTTCTTTGTTCTTCGGTTGATCTCGTGTTTCCGTATTTTCAATCAGGATTTCTTCTTCTGCTCCAGTATAAGGGTCTTTATATTGATAACGCAAACGAACTCCAGATTCTACTTTATTTACGTTCTGTCCTCCGGCTCCTCCACTACGGAATGTATCCCATGACAAACGTGCAGGCTCTACAACAACTTCAATTGAATCATCTACCAGGGGGGTTACAAAGACAGAAGCAAAAGAGGTCATACGCTTTCCCTGCGCATTATAAGGAGATACACGCACCAAACGGTGTACACCATTTTCGCCTTTCAAGTAACCGTAAGCATAAGCTCCTTCGATATTCATGGTAACAGTCTTGATACCGGCTTCATCACCTTCTTGCAAGTTAGCAACAGAAAGCTTATATCCATTACTTTCAGCCCAGCGCATATACATACGCATTAGCATCGAAGACCAATCCTGACTTTCTGTGCCACCTGCTCCTGAGTTAATCTTCAATACACAATCCATCTGGTCAGCTTCAGAACGAAGCATATTTTTCAGTTCCAATTCTTCTACAGCATGAATAGCTTTGGCATAAGCATCATCAACCTCTTCCTCTGTGACCAATTCGTCTTTATAAAAATCAAAAGCTAATTCCAACTCGTCCGATAATGTCTTCACTTCATTATAGCCTTCAATCCAGCCTTGTAAGCCCTTTACTTTCTTCATCTGAGCTTCTGCTTTCTTAGCATCATCCCAAAAACCAGGCGCCTGCGTACGCAATTGCTCTTCTTCTACTTGAACTTTCTTATTTTCAATATCCAAGTAGCGATAAAGTGCTTCAGTACGCTCTTTCACGTCTTTAAGTTGCTCTATTGTAATCATGTATTTGGTAATAAGTATCTGAGCTACAAAAATACAAAAAGATTTCTGATATGTAAAAAGATTCAGTCCATTGTTTCAAAAGAGAGTAATCAACCTTTATCAAAGTAAGCTAATTCTACCTTCTGATTATTTATTAACTCACTGTTCACTTTTTATCAATCCTCTTTTATTCTAAAGTATTGGAGAGTAAAAACACATATACGAAAAAAAGAGGTTAAGAATCCACAAGATATAGCAAGCGATTCTCGAGTTTTTTCATTCACAAATTAGTATATAGCTTATAAAACGACAAAAACATAAAAGACAGCCTCGTAAAACCAGGGAAACAAGTCTTCAGAAGCAGAGGATGCATACACATATCCACCAGAGCCGGACACGCCATGATTCTAACCCGATGAAGATTTCCGGGATCATACATGATTCCACCAATACAGCTGCCGGAAACCATACACTAGACGGGATTTAAGAATAAAGCAGGCCGTACTCAGGATTTTCCTCTTTACATAAAGGGAGAGGATTATCCTGATATGCAGAATAAAGACATACAGCTGTCAGACACGACAAATGAGGAAGAAGAACGGGGCAGTGCCGGACCGGAGAAAGGCCTGCCACGGAACAACAGCAAAAAAGGCATCGCCAGAAGGCAAAAAAAATCCCCGGTCCTTTTAGGGTCGGGGAAACTAAAACGGCGACTACCTACTCTCCCACTTGTACGCAGTACCATCGG
>UQPQ01000047.1 GCA_900542985.1 uncultured Bacteroides sp. | reverse complement strand
TGTGAAATGAACTTTTCATTTTGAAACGCGCGAACATTTCGATTTGCGGATTATAGATAAAATAGGTCGCTGAACCAATGCTCCTCGGAAAATTACTATTTTTGCTCCATCTTCTAAATAATAATCTATAAACATTCCTTCCTCATATAGAAAAACTTTCCTTATATATTTGTCGGGTAGGTGAATGTATATTTTCATAGAAAATATGGAATCTGTAACTATATGAGTATTGGCTTGTTGTCCGTACAGCGTAAACTGTGTTAATATATTCCATATAAACAATATCTTAATAATTTTTTTTGTTTGCATAATTCTTACTGTTAAAGAATTCTTGAAGATAGTTTGGCAACGTGTTCGTCCATTTAAAAAGTAAAATATATTACAATTCTGTTTATTTTAGTCTTAATTTTATGGATAGATTGTATTTGTTGATTACTTTTTTAAAATCATTATAATTTAAAGGTCCGAAAATTTTCTTTTCTTTCTTGACTATTAGCCAATAATATATAGTATCTCGCCCTTGGGGATAATGATATTCCATCGTATCATAAATAACGTTATCATATGCTTGAGGCTTTTGTTTAACTGTTATAAAATGTTCGTCATAATTGTATGTGATAATATTAGGGGGGATATCTATTGGACCAAGAATATGCCTATTATCTCCGTTATAAATAAATCCGTCTCCTAAATCTTTGGAGTTTGTATTAAACAAAGTGGATAGCAGTAAAAAAGATAGTAAGAATAATGATACAATTAGGCTAAATATATTTTTTATTATTTTATCCATGGTAATATCGGTTTTGTTTTTTACTTCCGTAAATGTTAATTTCGTATTTGACTCCTTTTCCTGCATATTTATTTTCAATAGCAGTTTCAATATTTCGTCCCCAATTTTTAGGATTTAACCAGCTGTGTTGTTCAAAATCATATTTATCAGAGAATGCTCTAACAGTATGATTAGGATATCGCTTAATTATGTTTCCGACATAATCGGTACGCTTGTCTGTTCCGATGTAGGCCAATGTCTTTTTCATCTTATTTACCCTCTTTGTTTTTTAGTTTATTGCATCCTCATTGGTTTCTGCTTCTTTTTTCTTTCTGATAAACTCCCTTATGGCTATCAGGTTTTCTTCGTTTTCCAATTCCTGGATTATTGTATCGATAAAGTGGTTTCTCGTCCTTTGCAGAATATTTAGCCATGATGGAAGTAATGAGTATGGAATCTGGGATATGCTTATGGTCTGTGTTTCTCCTATAGGAGACAGTCCGAGACTGTTTTGCAAGACAGATACTATTTCTCCCTTTATGACAATGTTTATAATTTGTCCTTTGCTTGTAGAAAGTGTTAAACCCAAGTTTTTCATGGTTTTCTTTGTAAGGGCAACCGGGTTGAATGTAATGGCATTTCTGTTTGTACTTAATGAATTGGCGGCAGCCAATCCTCCTCCCAAGGAATGTCCTACAAAGGTCAGTTCGGCATTACTCTTCTCTTCTGTACATATATTTGTAATGTATATTATTAAACCTCAGATCAACATTTTTCTTTTTTAATATCTCTTCAAACCTTATGCTGTCGGAAGTAACAATAATATGACTTTGTATGATGCTGTCACAGTTATCGGCTTTCCAGTCAAGCCCTTCTATGTTGAAAGATTTGTCAATCAGATAATAGCGGAGGTAGTTGCCTTTGAGGGTTGTAGCTTTTACGATAACCCATAGGTCATTTGCATTTACTTCATGCATACATATCCAAGGAGAGTCAGGGAATGGTGGTATAATGCATCTTCCTCCATAGCCATTACTTTCTGTTTCCCCTGAATAAACAATTTTTTGGGTGTTCCAATCCCATTCAATCAGAAACAGCCCTTTTCCTAATTTATACGATCCATTCCATTCTGGCATGAACGAGTCTGCATAAAATAAGAATCCAATCAGTACAATAAAGAATAACACGATGAAAATCAGCGTATATTTCAGGAATGTCAGTATGTATTTTAGAATATTCATCATTTATATGCCCGACGGATAGTCAAGAAGTTTGGACGTTTTTTATTCTTCAATGATAGCTTTTAGAATGGCTCCATTGTTTTTTGACATTTCTATATATAATCCTCCGCCCATTATAATTTCATTATCTTTGGGGTGAGGGTATCCGTATAGTATCCATATTGTATCTTCTACTAATGTAATATGGATGGGAATCAAGTTCTCGATGTTGCCTTTATTCATGTCCGATAAAATAGGTAGGGCAAGTTCGAAAGCTTCTTTTGCAGTCTGGACATCTTTTCCGTTGTGGTTGTTGGGCATAAAGTAACAGCCTTTGCATTCTTGATAATTACGTTTCAATGTTGAGTCAACAATGAACTCAGAAATTTCTTGATTGTTTTTTTGTTCTTTATACCCGCAGCTGCAGAATAATATTATACAGATGAGGAAGAAATATTTCATTTTGTCAAAAGAAGTTTGGAATATTTGTTCTTATTTATCTGATATGTTTCTTTTGATTTTTTCCAAATGCTCAGAATAAGTTGATTCCAAAAAGAAATCTCCACATTCATCATCCCAGCCAAAGAGTATATCATGTAAAGATGCAAGATAGACAATGTAGGCTCTTGTTGGATTTTCATGGGGCAGTATTCTGTTGTGTACATATTTTAATAATACTTTGTCTATTCCTCCTTCCTCGTATAATTTGCGGATTTCCGGAACTTCTACGACCTTATCCTCTGAGAATTCTTCATACATGGAAGTGTTGATTGTGATATATTCTTTATTTACCAGTTTTTTATATAAACGTTTTTGGAATTCCTGATAGGAATCTATTCTTATATTTAAATAATTATACAAGCTCCATGCATCACTGCAACATAAAAAAGTATCTTCCCGCATAGTATCGAATTGTCTGATGCTGTCAAATGAAGCATATTCGTGTATCATTGGAACAATGATAGGATACGAGGTGAAATAACCACTCATCATTACTGATTCTTTTAATGCTGAGTGTTTATTGTCTGTACAGGCTGTAAGACATAGCCCTATGAGCAATGTATAAATAAGGCTCATTCTCTTTTTTAGAATATGCATATTCCTATCTTAACTATTTCGTTATTAATGCTTTAAATTTAATGAAAACTTTCGATATAAAAGAAGAAAAGAGAATGTTATGCAGCAGAAAAGAAGAACGAAAAAACGTGACTTGTATCGTAGGCTTACGATACAAGTCACGTGAGCGATCGATACAAGTATCGCAAGCCTACGATACAAGTCACGTTTTTTGAAGGAAGATATACCGGTGAAGCGTATGTTACACCGCCGGCAGACTGTTGCCGTTTATTTTCCGGTAAAGGTCGAGCGCATATACGTCGGTCATGCCCGAAATGTAGTCCAGCACGGCTTGAATCTTGCCGTACAAGGTAGGAGCTTCCACATCGTATTGTTTTGAAATGCGGTTTATCAACAGCTGTGAATAAGCTTTGTCGGGATGTCGCACAGCTTCCACCATCAGGTCGATCAGAGTGCTGATAACCTGGAAACCGGCCAGCTCGATGTCCACCACATCTTTCGAATGATATATCTTGGCGAAGGCGGTACGTGAACAGTTTTCGTAGGCTTCTCTGATTTGCGGTTCCATGTGCTTGATAAGTACTCCTTCGAACGTTCCGGCAAGAATATCTTCTTCGTGTTCTGTAAATACACGGGTACATTCTTTTATCAGTACACCGATGGCCGAGGAGCGTAAGTAGGCTATTTGTTCGTTGGCATCGGTTACCATCCGGCAGATTTCCTCGATGTGTGCCAGACGTTTGGGGGAGAAGAAACGGCAGTACAGGTCTTTCGTCTCCTGTAGAGTGAGTATTTTCAGCTTGTAGGCATCTTCTATATCCATCATCTGATAACAGATATCGTCGGCGGCTTCTACCAGATAGACCAACGGGTGACGGGCATAGCGTGCCGGTTCTCCTTCCCGGCTCAGGCGTACAATGCCTAATTCTTCGGCAATGCGGCGGTAGTCGTCTTCTTCGCTCAGGAAGAAGCCGAACTTCTGTTTCTTTCCGGCAAGCTGCGAAGAAAAGGGGTATTTCACGATGGAAGCCAATGTAGAGTAGGTCATCACGAAACCTCCCGGGCGGCGTCCCCGGAACTGATGCGTCAGCAGGCGGAAAGCGTTGGCATTCCCTTCAAAGTGGGTAAGGTCTTCCCATTCGGCGGCAGAGAGGAGCGGCTTCAGGGTAAGTCCCTTGCCTTCGGAAAAATAGGTACCGATGGCTTTTTCTCCCGAATGGCCGAAAGGTGGATTGCCCAAGTCGTGTGCAAGGCAGGCAGCCGATACGATGGAACCGATTTCGGACAGATGCGAATCGTGCAGTTCCGGGTGCTTTTGCAGGAGGATTGTGGCTACTTCATTTCCTAAAGAGCGACCTACACACGAAACTTCCAGGCTGTGCGTCAGTCGGTTGTGTACAAAGATGCTTCCCGGAAGGGGAAATACCTGGGTCTTGTTTTGCAGACGTCGGAAAGGAGCGGAGAAAATCAGCCGGTCGTAGTCGCGTTGGAATTCGGTACGGTCTTCTTTCCGTGCTTCGTGGAGAAACTCCAGTCCGAAGCGTTTGTTCGATATCAGTTGTTTCCAGTTCATGCAGAAATAGGTTGTTTTTGCAAACTTAATGAAATTCGGTGGAAATAGCTCGGAAAAACAAGGATTAGTATTGTGAAAGCAGAATTTGAGACTTCGTGGAACGGATATATATAAGATGAGAAATATTTTTGTTTTTGTGAATAAGGGTTGTGATAGTTTGTACTTAAAATAGGGGTTGTCTGTTTTAATTTGTTATTTGGGCGGCCTGTATAGAGCGTTTTTCTTATATCTTGAAACTTGATAAAATTATTTTTCAATCTTTTTATTATTTGATTAAATAAAAATGAAGCTAATTTTCTACTTTTACAATCAAAATGATATGGATATTGAGGTAAAAGTATACAAAAAGAAAATGAAAGCTGATGAAAACTGGTATTAATATCAAAGATGACGGAAGTTTTCCTCTTTCAAGGGGACTTTATAATCCGGAAAACGAGCATGATGCTTGTGGAGTAGGTATGATAGTGAATATTCGGGGTAATAAATCGCACAAACTGGTAGATGATGCACTGAAAGTGCTTGAAAATATGAAGCATCGTGGGGCGGAAGGTGCGGATAATAAAACGGGAGATGGTGCCGGGATTATGGTACAGATTCCTCATGAATTTATATTGCTTCAGGGTATTCCTGTTCCGGAAAAGGGAAGATATGGTACCGGCTTGGTGTTTCTTCCTAAAGATGAAGGTGCACAGGCATCTATCCTGCAAATTATGATAGAAGAAATTGAGCGGGAAGGTCTTTCACTGATGCACCTGCGCTCGGTACCGGTGAATACGGCTATCCTTGGAAAGAGTGCACAGGAAACAGAACCGGATATCAAACAGGTATTCATTACAGGAGGAAAAGAGGATGCCGACCTGGAGCGTATGTTGTATCTGGTTCGTAAGAGAATAGAAAAGCGTATTTCTCATAAGGATTTCTATATCGTTTCTCTTTCGAGCAGAAACCTTATTTATAAAGGTATGCTTTCTTCTACACAGGTACGCGAATATTTTTGCGATTTGACACAGCCTTATTTTACCAGTGGAATTGCAATTGTACACTCTCGCTTCAGTACAAATACATTTCCTACATGGAGCCTGGCTCAGCCTTTCCGTCTCTTGGCTCATAACGGGGAAATCAATACGATTCGTGGAAACCGGAGTTGGCTGGAAGCAAGGGAGAGTGTTTTGTCAACTCCTTTGCTGGGTGATGTGAAATCGATATCTCCTATTTTGCAATCGGATATGAGTGACAGTGCTTCGCTGGATAATGTGCTGGAGTTTCTGGTCATGTCGGGCTTGAGCTTGCCACACGCGATGGCGATGCTGGTACCGGAGTCGTTCAACGATAAGAATCCGATTAGTGAAGATTTGAAGGCTTTTTATGAATATCATTCTATTTTGATGGAACCTTGGGATGGCCCTGCGGCATTGTTGTTCAGCGACGGACGTTATGCCGGAGGTATGCTGGACAGAAACGGATTGCGCCCGGCGCGTTATCTGATTACCAAGAATGATACGATGGTAGTAGCAAGTGAAGCGGGCGTGATTGACTTTGAACCGGAAACCGTACGTGAGAAGGGACGCTTGCAACCGGGTAAGATTTTGCTGGTGGATACACAGGAGGGCCGTATTTATTATGATGGGGAGTTGAAAGAAAGTTTGGCTGCTGCCTTTCCTTATCGTCAGTGGTTGTCTGCCAACCGGATTGAACTGGATACGTTGAAGAGTGGGCGAAAAGTGGAAAATACAGTTCCGGGCTATACTCGCAAATTGCGTGCTTTCGGATTTACACGCGAAGATGTGGAACGGACTTTAGCTCCGATGTGTACAGGAGGTTCCGAACCGACAGCTTCGATGGGAAATGATATTCCTTTGGCTGTCTTGTCGGATAAACCGCAGTTGTTGTTTAATTATTTCAGACAGCAGTTTGCACAGGTTACCAATCCGCCTATTGACCCTATTCGTGAGGAATTGGTAATGTCCTTGACAGAATATGTGGGAGCGGTAGGAAATAATATATTATCGCCAGACGAAAGTCACTGCAAGATGGTGCGTTTGCCTCATCCTATTTTAACGAATACCCAACTAGATATTTTGTGTAATATCCGTTATAAAGGATTCAAGACTGTCAAGTTGCCTATGCTGTTTGATGCGGCAAAGGGTAAGACTGGATTGCAGGAAGCGCTTTCTGCTTTGTGCCGTAAGGCTGAAGAAGCTGTAGCCGAAGGGGTGAACTATCTGGTTTTATCCGACCGTGATATGGATGCCGGACATGCAGCGATTCCTTCTTTACTGGCTGTAAGTGCGGTTCATCATCATCTGATAGCTGTACAGAAGCGAGTGCAGACTGCGCTGGTAGTAGAAAGTGGAGAGCTCCGGGAAGTGATGCATGCGGCTTTGCTGTTGGGCTATGGGGCAAGTGCAATTGTGCCTTATATGGCTTTTGCGGTATTGGATGATCTTGTAAAAAAGGGAGAAATTCAGCTGAATTATGAAACGGCAGAGAAAAATTATATCAAAGCTCTCTGTAAGGGATTGTATAAAATTATGAGTAAGATGGGTATCAGTACCATACGTTCGTATAGAGGGGCAAAGATTTTCGAAGCGGTTGGCTTGGGAGAGCCTCTGTTGAGAGAGTATTTCGGTACTTCATCTTCATCGATAGGAGGAATTGGGCTGGAAGAGATTGCTCACGATTATCTTGCTTTTCATGAGGCGGGATACCAGCCTGCAGAACCGGGTGATTTGTTGCCTCATGTAGGGCAGTTCTCATACCGGAAAGATGGAGAGCGTCATGCCTGGAATCCGGATACAATCCGATTGCTTCAGTTGGCTACCCGGGTAGGCAGTTATACTAAATTTAAGGAGTTTACTGCTTTGGCAAATTCGGCAGAGCACCCTCTTTTCTTACGTGACTTTTTCCGTTTTAAAAAGAATCCGATTCCTATAGAGCAGGTGGAGCCGGTGGAAGAAATTGTCAAGCATTTTGTGACAGGAGCTATTTCGTTTGGAGCCATCAGTAAAGAGGCTCACGAGGCATTGGCTCTGGCAATGAATAAATTGGGAGCTCGTAGTAATACCGGAGAAGGTGGAGAAGATGCAACACGTTTTCATGAGATGGTCGACGGGGTGTCTTTGTGCAGCAAGACCAAGCAGGTGGCTTCCGGACGTTTTGGTGTGACAACAGAATATTTGGTGAATGCCGAAGAAATACAGATTAAGGTAGCGCAAGGGGCTAAGCCTGGAGAAGGAGGACAGTTGCCGGGATTTAAGGTGGATGAAGTAATTGCCCGTACCAGACATTCTATTCCGGGTATTTCGTTGATTTCTCCTCCCCCTCATCATGATATTTATTCAATCGAGGATTTGGCGCAACTGATTTTCGACTTGAAGAATGTGAATCCGAAAGCTGCGGTAAGTGTGAAACTGGTAGCCGAAAGTGGAGTGGGTACAATTGCGGCAGGTGTGGCCAAAGCGAAAGCGGACTTGATTGTGATTTCCGGTGCAGAAGGAGGTACAGGAGCTTCACCGGCTTCTTCCATGCGTTATGCTGGTATCCCTCCTGAAATCGGTTTGAGTGAGGCTCAGCAGACATTGGTGCTGAATGGGCTGCGTGGACAGGTGCGTCTGCAGACCGACGGACAGCTGAAAACGGGACACGATATTATCAGTATGGCTCTTTTAGGAGCTGAAGAATTTGCCTTTGGTACTACAGCGCTGATTGTGCTGGGCTGTGTAATGATGCGTAAGTGTCATGCCAATACTTGTCCGGTTGGAGTTGCTACACAGGATCCGGTCTTGCGAGCTCATTTCCGTGGCCATCATGAGTATGTAGTGAATTATTTCCGCTTCCTGGCTCAGGAAGTACGTGAATACCTGGCAGAAATGGGTTTCACTAAGTTGGAGGACATTGTGGGACGAACTGATTTGATTGAACTGTCACCGTTCCGACCGGGTACAAAAGAGGCTTGTTTGGATTTTACTCGTTTGTTGCATAAAGACAGTAAGGCAGGTATCTTGCATAATGTCAGCGCACAGCGTCACGAAATAGAACAGGTGCTGGATCGGTCTATCCTTGCTTCAGCTCAAAATGCATTGGAGAACAAAAAAGAGGTTTCGTTGGAGTATGCCATTGCTAATACCGACCGTTCGGTAGGAAGTATGTTGTCCGGTGAGATTGCAGCCCGATATGGACATGAAGGCTTACCTGACCGGACTATACAGATTCGCTTCAAGGGTTCTGCCGGACAGAGTTTCGGGGCTTTTCTGGTAAAGGGAGTGAGCTTCCGCTTGGAAGGTGAAGCGAACGATTATCTTGGCAAGGGACTGAGTGGAGGACGGATTGCCGTATATCCTCCTGTACGTAGTGATTTTGTGGCAGAAGATAATACGATTGCGGGAAATACGCTGCTGTATGGTGCTACAAGTGGTGAGGTGTATATCAACGGATGTGTAGGTGAGCGTTTTGCTGTACGTAACTCGGGTGCTATTGCTGTAGTAGAAGGTGTAGGAGATCACTGTTGTGAGTATATGACCGGAGGCCGTGTAGTAGTATTAGGTGAAACCGGACGCAACTTTGCAGCTGGTATGAGTGGCGGAGTGGCCTATGTGTGGGATAGAAAACAGAACTTTGATTATTTCTGTAACATGGATATGGTGGAATTGTCTTTACTGGAAGATACGGCTGCACGAAAAGAAGTACACGAACTGATTCGCCGTCATTATCTCTATACGGGGTCTGAACGGGCACGACTCTTGTTGGATAACTGGAATCATTACGCAGATGAGTTTATCCAGGTGACTCCTATTGAATATAAAAAGGTGTTGGCAGAAGAGCAGATGCGTAAACTGCAGGAGAAAATAGCGGAAGTACAGCGTGATTATTAAAAAACTATCAAGAAATGAACTGTGAGTTCGAAAAGATGAATATAGAGATATGGGAAATCCGAAAGCGTTTTTGACAATTCCCCGTCAGGAGGCGGGATATCGACCGATACACGACCGAATTGCAGATTTTGGTGAAGTAGAACAGACTCTGAATACAGGAGAACGCAAGCTTCAGGCTTCACGTTGTATGGATTGTGGGGTTCCTTTCTGCCATTGGGCTTGCCCCTTGGGAAATCGTTCACCCGAATTTCAGGATGCATTGTTTCGGGGAAAATGGAAAGAGGCTTATGAGATATTGACTTTGACCAATGACTTTCCTGAATTTACCGGACGAATCTGTCCGGCATTGTGTGAGAAAAGCTGTGTTTTGAAGCTTAGTTTGAATGCTCCTGTGACCATTCGGGAGAATGAAGCTGCTATTATAGAATCGGCTTTCCGTGAAGGATATGTACAGCCTCAGTCTTATCCCCGCAATGGCATGAAGGTGGCGGTCGTTGGCTCAGGACCGGCTGGATTGGCTGCGGCCAATCAATTGAACCGTAAGGGATATGAAGTAACAGTGTTTGAAAAGCAGGAATATATTGGTGGATTACTTCGTTTTGGTATTCCGAATTTTAAACTTCATAAACCGATTATAGACCGGCGCCTGCAAATTATGGAAGCTGAAGGTGTTGCGTTTAAAACTAATGTAGATATTGATTTGAATCATCTTCCGGATGGTTTTGATGCCTATTGTGTATGTGTAGGAACTCCTCAGGCACGTGATTTGGCTGTGCCGGGAAGAGATTTGAAAGGTATTCATTTTGCAATGGAGTTTCTTGCACAGCAAAATAGAGTTCTTGCTGGACAGACTTTTGCAGAAAAGGATCGTATCTCGGCACGGGGAAAGCATGTGCTGGTAATTGGAGGAGGAGATACAGGTAGTGACTGTATTGGAACAAGCCACAGACAGGGGGCTATAGATGTAATACAGATTGAAATTATGCCTAAACCGCCAGTTGGTGATAATCCGAATACGCCTTGGCCTCAATGGCCGGTGGTTTTGAGAACCAGCAGTAGTCATGAAGAGGGATGTGTGCGACGTTGGAATTTGTCTTCAACCCGTTTTCTTGGAAAAAACGGTCGTGTGTGTGGAGTAGAGGTTGAAGAAGTAGAGTGGTTGCCGGCAAAGCCGGGGGAACGACCTCAGATGCATCTTACTGGAAGGAAAGAAATTATTAAAGCCGATTTGGTATTGTTGGCTATGGGCTTCCTGAAACCGGAATTACCAACCTTCCCGGAACATGTTTTTGTAGCAGGAGATGCGGTTACGGGGCCAAGTCTGGTTGTGCGGTGTATTGATAGTGGTAGAAAGGTAGCGCAAAAAATAGATGACTATCTTCGTGGAAAACAGTAATTCAACTCTGTTTCCAGACTTATTCGCGAATCTGATAAGAATGAAGTATTATGTGTGGAATAGCTTGCATTTTTAATATCCGGAAACAAACACCGGAATTGAGAGATAAGGCATTGGTTATGGCAAAAAGAATACGCCATCGTGGGCCGGACTGGAGTGGTATTTATTGTGGAGAATCGGCAATATTGGCACATGAGCGCTTATCTATTGTCGATCCACAGAGTGGAGGACAGCCTTTGGTATCGCCGGATGGAAATCTTGTACTTGCTGTAAATGGAGAAATCTACAATCATCGTGAGATTCGACAGAAGTATGGGAATCGTTATGCCTTTAAAACAGGAAGCGATTGTGAGGTTATTCTGGCGCTGTATCAGGAAAAGGGACTTGACTTTCTGGAAGACTTGAATGGTATTTTTGCTTTTGCACTTTATGATAAGGAGCACGATGAGTTTCTTATTGCGAGGGATGCAATTGGTGTTATTCCTTTGTATATAGGTTACGATGAAGAGGAAAGAGTGTATTGTGCCAGTGAACTGAAGGCACTGGAAGGTTTCTGTGTACGTTATGAGACTTTCTTGCCAGGACATTATTATTCCAGTAAGGAAGGGAAAATGGTTCGCTGGTATCATCGGAAATGGCAAACAGCTCTTCCTGGTCCGACACAAGGAGATGCACATGTTTTGTTGAGAGCAAGTCTTGAGGCTGCGGTAAAGCGGCAGTTGATGAGTGATGTACCGTATGGTGTACTTCTTTCCGGCGGACTGGATAGTTCTATCATTTCAGCTGTGGCGAAGAAGTATGCTTCCCGGCGGGTGGAGAATGAAGGAAAGACGGAGGCATGGTATCCTCAGCTTCATTCTTTTGCCATAGGTTTGGAAGGAGCTCCCGATTTATTGAAGGCGCGTGAAGTGGCTCAACATATCGGTACTGTGCATCATGAAATCCATTACACACTACAGGAAGGATTGGATGCGCTGAAAGATGTGATTTATTATATCGAAACTTATGATGTGACTACTGTACGTGCATCTACTCCTATGTATTTGCTGGCACGTGTCATTAAAAGTATGGGTATCAAGATGGTGCTGAGCGGAGAAGGAGCTGATGAAGTCTTTGGTGGGTATCTTTATTTTCATAAGGCTCCGTCTGCTGAAGAATTTCATAAAGAAACAGTACGTAAATTGTCTAAACTGTATCTGTATGATTGTTTGAGAGCAAATAAGGCTCTTTCTGCCTGGGGGGTAGAAGGTCGTGTTCCTTTCCTCGATAAAGAATTTCTTGATGTGGCAATGAGTCTTGATCCATCCGAAAAGATGTGTCCGGGAAGCACGATAGAAAAGCGTATTTTGAGAGAAACTTTTGCCGATTTACTGCCTGAAAGTGTAGCTTGGAGACAAAAAGAGCAGTTTAGTGATGGGGTAGGATATAGCTGGATTGATAAACTGAAGGAGTTTACATCGCAGGCTGTGAGTGATGAACAGATGGCTCATGCTGCCGAACGTTTTCCGGTAAATCCTCCAAGAAATAAAGAAGAATATTATTATCGCTCTGTATTCGAAGAGCATTTTCCTGGTAGGAATGCAGCTCTTACTGTACCGAGTGTTCCAAGTGTAGCATGTTCTACGGCTGAGGCTTTAGCTTGGGATGCTTCTTTTAAGAATATGAACGAGCCGAGTGGACGCGCGGTGAAGGGTGTCCACGAGGAGGCTTATCAATGATAGATAAAAATAGATGATATGGCACTTGTAAACGAACATTTTTTGAAGTTATCTAATAGTTATTTATTTTCTGATATTGCAAAGAAAGTACATGCTTTTAATGTGGTCTATCCTAAAGCCAAACTTATCCGGCTTGGAATTGGTGATGTAACACGTCCATTGCCTCCGGCTTGTATTGAAGCGATGCATCGGGCAGTAGATGAATTGGCTGATGCTTCTACTTTTCACGGATATGGCCCAGAGCAAGGGTATGGCTTTTTGATTGATGCAATAATCAAACACGATTTTACAAAACGAGGCATTAGTATCAGTCCCTCGGAAGTATTTATAAGTGATGGTGCGAAAAGTGATACGGGTAATATTGGAGAGCTTCTTCGTTGGGATAACAGCATGGCTATTACCGATCCGGTTTATCCGGTATATGTTGACAGTAATACAATGTGTGGTCGTACCGGCTCTTTGGATGAAAACGGACGTTGGAGTAATGTTACTTATTTGTCGTGTACGGAGGAAAATGGTTTTATACCGGCTTTGCCTAACCATCGGGTGGATCTTATTTATTTGTGTTATCCTAATAACCCGACAGGCACTACCCTTACACGCGATCAATTGAAACTTTGGGTGGATTATGCATTGGAAAATGATACGTTAATTGTTTTTGATGCTGCTTATGAAGCTTATATTACAGAGCCTGATGTGCCACATTCTATCTATGAAATACGTGGAGCGAAGAAAGTAGCTATTGAAATTCGTAGTTTCTCAAAAACAGCGGGTTTTACAGGAGTAAGATGTGGATATACTGTGGTTCCTAAAGAGGTGACAGCTAGTGATATTAAAGGGAATAGGCTTCCGTTGAATTCCTTATGGAACCGCAGACAGTGTACAAAGTTTAATGGAGCAAGTTATATTACTCAACGTGGGGCTGAAGCTATTTATACACCTGAAGGGCAGCAGCAGGTAAAGCAAACAATTGATTACTATATGGAGAATGCCCGTATTATGCGGGAAGGTTTGACTGATGCTGGGTTCAAAGTTTATGGCGGAGTAAATGCTCCTTATATTTGGCTGAAGGCTCCAAAGGGCATGACTTCTTGGAACTTTTTCGAGAAGTTATTGTATGAAGTAAATGTGGTAGGTACACCTGGAGTAGGTTTTGGACCAAGTGGAGAAGGATACTTGCGCCTTACAGCTTTTGGTAAGAGAGAGGATTGTCAGGAAGCTATGCAGCGTATCCGCCGCTGGAAGTTTTAATATACCTGATGATTATTGATTATGGTTGAAACCGTCTGCTGCTTATTCAGTAAAAGCAGTAAGACGGTTTTTTATTAGGATTAAGTTTTATATTTAATATTTATCTTATGTGATAAAAAGGAATAAAAAACACTTTTAGTATTACGAATTGTTATAATTATGTTTTTTTATGTAACTGATTGTAATATTATTTGCTTGTAGTATCTTTTTGATATTATATTTTAAAAAGTGATTTCTAAATGTTCTATATTTGCATTGTGATGATATCATAAAGATGTGCAATTAGTTTATTTTGTATCATATTTATTGTTACATGAAAGTTCTTTATTACGTTTTATCAATAGGTATAAGGTATTAGTTGTTTAAGGAGAGAAAAAGAACAACAGGATAACATTTTTTTGATTGAGACAAATATAACTGGATAACTAAAACCTGTTTGCATATGAAAAAGATTGAAGCTATTATTCGTCGTACTCGCTTTGAAGATGTAAAAGAGGCCCTTTTAAAGGTAGATATTGAATGGTTCTCTTATTATGATGTAAGAGGAGTCGGAAAGACGAGAGAAGGACGTATTTATCGAGGAGTGATTTATGATACAAGTTCTATAGAAAGAATACTTGTATCAATAGTAGTACGCGATAAGAATGTGGAAAAAACGGTGCAGGCCATTATGGAGGCTGCTCGGACGGGAGAAATTGGTGATGGGCGTATATTCGTTATTCCTGTAGAAGATTCTATACGTATACGTACTGGAGAACGTGGGGATATAGCTCTTTATAATGCAGAACAGGAGAAATAAGAACAGTCAGAATACAAATACAATAAGACAAGATATGAAACAGATAGTAGATAGGTTATTAGTAAGGTATATGCATAGATGTATTTTGTGTATAATTGTAAGTGCTCCGATGTCTTTGTGGGCACAGACAACAGGTGAAATGTCGACTACAGACAGACTGAATGAATTGAGTGTGGGGCTCAATACTGTTTGGATGTTGTTGGCTGCTATGTTAGTATTCTTTATGCAGCCGGGATTTGCTTTGGTTGAGGCCGGATTTACGCGAATGAAGAATACTGCTAATATCTTAATGAAAAACTTGGTTGATTTTATGTTTGGAGCTTTACTCTTTTGGAGTGTTGGTTTTGGGTTGATGTTTGGTCTGGGAGATTTTGTGGGTATGCCGCACTTTATGAATTTAGATGTTGTGGGCAATCATATAAATAATGGCCTTCCAATAGAAGGTTTTTTGATATTCCAAACTGTTTTTTGTGCAACTTCTGCTACTATTGTTTCTGGAGCCATGGCAGAACGTACCAAGTTTTCTATGTATTTGGTTTATACTTTGTTTATTAGTGTATTGATTTATCCTATTTCCGGTCATTGGACATGGGGAGGAGGCTGGCTTATGAATGGCTCTTCTGATTCGTGGATGATGAAAGTTTTTGGCAGTGCAAGTCATGATTTTGCAGGTTCTATGGTGGTACATTCTGTAGGTGGATGGATTGCATTGGTTGGTGCTGCGATTTTAGGTCCAAGAATAGGGAAATACGGTAAAGACGGAGTATCAAAAGCTATTCCGGGGCATAGCTTGACATTAGCTTGTTTGGGTGTGTTCATTTTGTGGTTTGGTTGGTTTGGATTTAATCCTGGTTCTCAATTGGCTGCTGCGACAGGAACTGACCAAAAAATTATTTCTTTAGTTTTTCTCAATACTAATTTATCTGCTTGTGCAGGAGGTGTGATGGCATTGTTTATGAGTTGGATGAGGTATGGTAAACCCTCGCTTTCTCTGACTTTGAATGGTATCCTGGCAGGCTTGGTAGGAGTAACTGCTGGATGTGATGTCGTTTCTCCTTTGGGTGCCTTGTTAATAGGACTTATTTGCGGAGCAGCAATGATTTATGCGGTAGATTTTATAGACCGAAAGTTGAAGATTGACGATCCGGTAGGAGCAGCTTCTGTACATGGTGTTTGTGGTACATTGGGAACAGTTTTGGTAGGCTTATTTGCTGTAGATGGAGGAGTCTTGTATGGAGGCAGTTGGAATCTACTGACAGCTCAGGTCTTTGCTTCATTGGTAGTAGGTGGATGGGCTGCTTTGATGGGATATTTTTTGTTTAAAGTTTTAGATAAGATTTTTGGACTTCGCGTAGCTGGACGTATTGAAGAGGAAGGCTTGGATATTTATGAGCACGGTGAGTCTGCATATAATCGTTAAAGTAGAAGTATAAATTTAATTGTTGATAAAAGAGAAGCTTTATGTCTGAATTGAGATTTAATGTAGTAGAAAAGGCTTTTCAAGCTAAGCCAAAGGAGGTTAAGGCTCCTTCTACGTGTGCGAGTGGCTATTTTGCCAAATATGTATTTAATCGAGAGAAAATGTTTAAGTATCTGCCTACAGAAGTATATCATAAGTTGGTAGATGCAATGGATCATGGGGCGGCTCTTGATCGGGAAGCAGCAGATCAGGTGGCGGAAGGTATGAAGCGATGGGCTAAAGAAATGGGAGCTACCCATTATACCCATTGGTTTCAACCTCTGACAGAAGGTACTGCAGAAAAACATGATGCGTTTGTAGAGTATGACGGTAAAGGAGGAATGGTAGAAGAGTTTTCCGGCAAGTTGTTGGTACAACAGGAACCTGATGCTTCTTCTTTTCCTAACGGAGGTATCCGTAATACGTTTGAAGCACGTGGATATTCGGCATGGGATCCTTCATCTCCTGTGTTTGTTGTAGATGATACGCTGTGTATTCCTACTGTTTTTATTGCGTATACAGGTGAAGCACTGGACTATAAGGCTCCTTTGCTGAAGGCTTTACGCGCAGTAGATAAGGCGGCGGTAGAAGTTTGTCACTATTTTGATCCGAATGTAAAAAAGGTATGTGCATACCTAGGCTGGGAACAGGAATATTTTCTTGTCGATGAAGGGCTTTATGCGGCTCGTCCGGATTTACTGCTCACTGGCCGTACTTTGATGGGGCATGAAGCTTCGAAAAATCAGCAGTTGGAAGACCATTATTTCGGGGCAATTCCAACTCGGGTTGCCGCCTTTATGAAAGATTTGGAAATACAGGCTTTGGAATTAGGTATACCGGTTAAGACAAGACATAATGAGGTTGCACCTAATCAGTTTGAGCTGGCTCCTATTTTTGAGGAGTGTAACTTGGCTGTAGACCATAATATGCTGATTATGTCGTTGATGCGTAAAGTGGCTCGAAATCATGGGTTCCGTGTTTTGCTGCACGAAAAACCGTTCAAAGGTGTAAATGGTTCGGGAAAGCATAATAACTGGTCTTTGGGAACAGATACAGGAGTCTTGTTGATGGCACCGGGTAAAACTTCTGAAGAGAATTTACGTTTCATTACTTTTGTGGTGAATACATTGATGGCGGTATATCGACATAATGGATTGCTTAAGGCTTCTATCATGAGTGCTACAAACGCGCATCGTTTGGGTGCCAATGAAGCTCCTCCTGCCATTATTTCATCGTTTTTAGGTTCTCAGCTGAGCAAGGTACTAGATCATATGGAGGAAAGTTCGACTGACGAACTGGTTACATTGGGTGGAAAGCATGGTATGAAGTTGGACATCCCTCAGATTCCGGAACTGTTGATTGATAATACAGACCGTAACCGTACTTCTCCTTTTGCTTTTACCGGAAACCGCTTTGAGTTTAGAGCTGTGGGTTCTGAAGCGAACTGTGCCAGTGCCATGATTGCCTTGAATACAGCAGTTGCTGAACAGTTGACTGTCTTTAAACAGGATGTGGATGCACTGATAGAAGCTGGAGAAGCTAAAGTTTCAGCTATTATTCAGGTTATTCGTAAATATATTAAGGAATGTAAACCTATTCGTTTTGATGGTAATGGATATAGTGAAGAATGGAAACAGGAGGCACAAAAACGTGGATTGGATTGTGAAACAAGTTGCCCGTTGATTTTCGATAATTATCTGGCTGCAAAAAGTATCCGGATGTTTGAGAATATGGGAGTTATGACTCGAAAGGAATTGGAGGCACGCAATGAAGTGAAGTGGGAAACTTATGCAAAGAAAATCCAAATTGAATCCCGGGTGCTGGGAGATTTGGTAATGAATCATATTGTTCCGGTTGCTATTGAATATCAGACTAAGTTACTTAATAATGTTTGCAAGATGAAAGCGTTATTGGGTGAAGAAGCAATGTCGCTTTCTGCCGAAAATATGGCTATTATCCGTAAAATCGCAGCGCATACCAGCTATATCAAGGAGCATGTAGATGCAATGGTGGAAGCACGTAAAGTGGCTAATAAATGTTTGAGCGAGCGTGATAAAGCCATTGCTTATCATGATACCATAGCCCCGATGTTAGAGCAGATACGTTATCATATTGATAAACTGGAATTAATTGTAGATGATCAGATGTGGACTCTTCCAAAATATAGAGAGCTGTTATTCATAAGATAAAAAACTCTAATTTTTTTATTGAATACGTAGTAAGGCCGGACTGTTTGTGAAAATCGTCCGGCTTTGTGCTTGTTATATCATATGGAGTAGAATGGTCGTAGATAAAGTTTTTCTTTGATGCCAAATTTTATTAAAAAAGAAGATGCCTGTTTGTTGAGATTTAAAAAATGGTAAACTCCTTTATATATTCGGTGAAATATGTAAATTCGCAACTTATAATGAATTAGAACCTAAAAACACAATGAAAATACAGATTATCAATAAATCGAAACATAGTTTACCGCAGTATGCCACTCCTCTTTCTGCTGGAATTGATCTTCGTGCTAATTTGGAGAAGCCTATCGTACTGAAACCGTTACAGCGTTGTTTGGTGCCTACCGGATTGTATATTGCATTGCCCGAAGGGTATGAAGCACAGATTCGTCCGCGAAGCGGTCTGGCATTGAAAAAAGGGGTTACTTTGCTTAATACACCGGGAACGATTGACGCAGATTATCGTGGAGAAATTGGAGTGATTATGGTCAATCTTTCAGAAGAGCCTTTTACTATCGAGGATGGAGAACGTATAGCTCAGATGGTTATTGCACGTTACGAGAAAATCGACTGGCAACCGGTAGAAGTGTTGGATGAAACAGAACGGGGGGCCGGAGGGTTCGGTCATACCGGAACTGTTTAATTAATAGGTAGAATGACATGATGAAAAATTGGCTCTATATTTTACTGGTCTGTGGAGCTGCATGGCTCACGGGATGTGGCTCGTTGGGTAAGCAGACTGGAAAATCAACATTGCAGACTACTGTGGAGCAAGACCCGCTTACTCCCGAACAGCGCCGTAAGTACGATTATTATTTCCTTGAAGCGGTACGCATGAAGCAGAAAGGAGAGTATGATGCGGCTTTCGAATTGTATAAGCATTGTTTGGACATCTATCCTCAGTCGGCTGCGGCATTGTACGAAATATCACAGTTTTATATGTTCCTGAATTTGCCGGAAAAAGGAGAGCAGGCTTTAAAGCAGGCGGTACACTCCGATGAATCTAATTTCTGGTATAAACAGACATTGGCTATGTATTATCAGCAGAAGAGAGAGTGGGCAAAGGCTATTGCAGTGTACGAAGATATGGCTGCTTTGTTCCCGTCTCGTCTTGAGCCGCTGATGTCTTTAGTCGATTTGTATACGCAGACGCAGAGTTATGGAGAGGTGGTGAAGACATTGAATCGTCTTGAAGAACTTGATGGCAAGTCAGAACAGATTAGTATGGAGAAGTTTCGTATGTATCTTCTTCTAGGACAAAAAGATCAGGCATTTAATGAGATTGTGAGCCTTTCGAAGGAGTATCCTTATGATATGCGTTATCAGACTATCTTGGGAGATGTGTATCTGGAGAATGATAAGCCACAGGAAGCTTACGATACGTATCAGCGTATTCTGAAAGAAGAACCGGGATATGCACCAGCTTTGCTTTCGATGGCTTCGTATTATAAAAAAATGGGGCAGGATAGCCTGTATCAGGTACAGCTTGATACGATTTTGCTGAATGGCGATGTGCAGTCGGATACCAAGATGGAAATTATGCGACAGCTTATTTTGCAGTCGGAGCAGACGACAAAAGATAGTACGCAGATTGTGAATCTGTTTCGTAATATATTGAAATGTCCACAGCAGAATGCTGATTTGGCTATGCTTTGTGCACAGTATATGATTACGAAACGGATGGAAAAAGAATCGGTGCCGGTATTGAATCAGGTACTGCAGCTCGATCCGGAGAATAAACCGGCACGCTTGCAGTTGCTAAGCTATGCGATTCGTGACAATAACCTGGATGAGGTGATTCATATTGCGACTCCTGCATTGGAGTATAATCCGGATGCATTGGAGTTTTATTATTACTTAGGACTGGCGCATTTCCAGAAGAAAGAAACCGATAAGGCTTTGGAAGTGTTTTCGAAGGGGGTGAAGCAGGTAAACGAAAAAAGCGATAAGAATATTGTATCCGATTTTTATGCGATTTTAGGAGATTTGTATCATACTAAAAAAATGCAGGCAGAAGCTTATGCAGCTTATGACTCTTCGTTGGTGTACAATCCGGATAACATCGGTTCATTAAATAACTATGCGTATTATTTATCATTGGAACGGAAGAATTTGGATAAGGCAGAGGAAATGAGTTATCGTACGGTAAAGGCAGAGCCGGAGAATGCAACTTATCTGGATACGTATGCATGGATTTTGTTCGAAAAGGGTAAATATACTGAAGCCCGCATCTATATTGACCAGGCAATGCGAAGTGAGGAAGGAAAGAAAAGTCCGCTCATTGTCGAGCATTGTGGGGATATTTATTATATGCTGGGTGAAAAAGAGAAAGCTTTGGAGTATTGGAAACAATCTGCTTCGATGGATGATAAGGAAGAGGATGGCTCTACTCCTCGTACTACGGAGGAGTTGAATCGTTTGAAACGTAAAATTGCATTAAAGAAATATATTGCGGAATGAAACATATACTGAAACTTACTTTTGTAGTTGTTGTGACCTTACTGCTTGCTTCGTGTGGTTCAAACCGTTGGATGGAAAGATCGCCGAGAGTGGGTGGACTGTCTGGAAAAGCATATACAGAGAAGGTAATTGAACTTTCTCCCAACTGGGAGTGTGTGACGGGAAAGGTGGCGCTTGCGCTGGATATGGGCGCAAAAGGTACTACAAAGGTCAATGCCACACTTCGTATGAAGCGGGGGGAAGTGATTCAGTTTTCGGTAGCACCACTTTTAGGTATAGAAGTGGTACGTATGGAGATATCGCCACAAGGTATTTTGGTGCTTGACAGGTTGAATAAGCGCTATGTGCAGGCTTCGTTTGAACAGGTAAATAATTGGGCGCGTACGGATTTAAGTTTTCATGTGTTGCAGTCGTTGTTCTTTAACGAGTTGTTTTTACCGGATCGGACTCAACTGACGGCTGATGATGCTTCATTGTTCCGTATCTCGGTAGAAGGGGATAATGCTTTGTTGGAGGCTAAGTCTTCGAAAGTATTGACATACAGTTTCCGTACTTCTGCCGATAGTGGTTTGTTGCAGGAGAGCCGCATTGGTGTGAAAGGTACAGGGTATACGTTGAATTGGAAGTATGATGATTTTCAACGATTGGATGCACGTCCTTTCCCTCAGCATATGGGATTGACGATAGGAGGTGTGAAACCGGAAGTGGCATTGGATATGAAACTTTCTCGTTTATCGGTTGATAACGGCTGGGAATCGCATACGAATATTCCGTCTAGATATAAGAAGATAGAAGTAGAAGAATTAGTGAAAATGTTACTCAAATGATGAAACGTATTCTGTGGCTAGGTATATTCTGTGTGTGCATGTGTCTTCCGTTGGTGGCACAGAGTACACGAAAGATTCGTGAACTGGAAAAAGAACGGAATGAGCTTCGTAAGCAGATTTCCGAATCGGAGACGTTGTTGCAGTCCACTAAGAAGGATGTAAATAGTCAGCTGAATAACTTGGCATTGTTGTCTGGACAAATAGATGAGCGTAAACGTTATCTTGCTACCATAGAAAAAGATGTAGAAACAATTCAAAGGGAAATAAATCGTTTGCAGGTAGAGTTGAAGCGCTTGCAAAAAGAATTGGCAGATAAACGTGAGAAGTATGAACAGTCTGTCAATTATATGTATCGGAATAAGTCGGTGCAGGAAAAACTGATGTTTGTTTTTTCGGCCGATAATCTGAGTCAGATGTATCGTCGACTTCGTTATGTACGGGAATATGCCGATTATCAGCGTGTGCAGGGAATACAACTGCAGAAGAAACAAGAAGAGGTTAATGCTAAGCATAAGACATTGGTGGATAGTCGGAAGGTAAAAGAGGAGTTGTTGAAACAGGGCGAGGAAGAAAAACTGAAGCTGGAAAAACAAGAAAAGGAGAGACAGCAGTTATTGAGTACGTTGAAAAAGAAGCAACGTAGTATTCAGTCGGAATTGTCTAAGAAGCGTCGCTCGGCCGATAAGTTGAATGCACAAATTGATTTCTTGATTGAACAGGAAATAGAGAAAGCGCGTAAGCGTGCTGAAGAAGAAGCACGTCGTAAGGCTGAGGCTGAAGCAAAACAGTCTGGTAAAGCTTCGAAAAAATCGGCAGAATCATCGGATAAAGACCAAAAAACGCTTGCGAAAGGTAAGATTGATGCTTATAAGATTGATTCAGAGGATCGACGTTTGTCGGGTACGTTCGAACAGAATAAGGGAAAACTGCCTGTTCCTATTACTGGTGCGTATGTAATAGTTGGTCATTATGGTCAGTATCAAGTGAGTGGTTTACGGAATGTACGTCTTGATAATAAAGGTATTGATATTAAGGGAAAGAAAGGGGCAATGGCACGTGCCGTATTCAATGGAGAGGTTTCTGCTATTTTCCAGTATAACGGATTGGCGAATGTGTTGGTGCGTCATGGTAATTATATTTCGGTATATTGTAATTTGTCTTCTGTCTTGATACGTAAGGGTAGCCAGCTGAAAACAGGTGATATGATTGGGGAAGTGCATACTGATAAAGATGGAAATACGGTACTTCATTTCCAGTTACGTAAAGAGGTCAATAAGTTGAATCCTGAACTTTGGTTGAGGCATTAGTATTAAAATTATAATTGATTGTTTTTTCGAATCAAGTGGAGGTTTTCGATGGATCGAATAGATCTTTCGAAAACCTTTTTCGTTTTAGATGATATGGCTTTTTAGAGGCTTGTAGAAGGCCTTTGTTGGCTTAAAAAACGCGACTTGTCGCGTTGGCTGATGCGACAAGTCACGT
>UQPQ01000046.1 GCA_900542985.1 uncultured Bacteroides sp. | reverse complement strand
AAATGATTGTAACTTATGTATGATAAAAAAATGCTTCTGTGAGTGAACTTTTATATTGAAGTGCTTTATTCGACGACGTTGAATGTACAGCCGGCGTCGTTGGTTTTGTATCCGACATCGGTGAATATATGTCCAACGTCGCCGATTGTACACCAGAAATAGCAAGGTGTACAACTGATACAAATAAAAAATAAGGAAGACAACCTTTCACGCAGGTTGTCTTCCTTGTTTTATTGGAACAATAAAGATTATCAGTTTGTATCACCGGAAGTCATGCTGACTTCAATACGGTTGTTCTGACTGAAGAATGCTTTTGCAAATGCCTGCAAGTCTGCCCCTGTAATATTGTTTACGAGTTCCTTATATCCGGCAGCACGGTCAAGATTTTCCCAATAGAAAGAATAGAGCAGATTCATCCAATATCCATTTTCTTTCTGGTTGGATTCAAAATTTTTCAGCATATATTCTTTCACTTTTTTCAGGTTGTCTGCATCCGGACCATTGGCTATAAACTCAGAGATACCTTTGTCTATCAACTTGGTCATTTCTGCACGTTTTTCCGGGTCGGTATCGAAGTAAACTTGTAGAGTAGCTTCTTCTTTTGGATATTTTCCAATGTTTCCGGAAACTCCTACGCCGTATGATCCTCCTTCTTCTTCGCGTACGGTTTCTGTATACTTCATTGTAAGCAATTGAGAAAGCATACTCATTTGGATGAGGTTCTTTAATGTATACGGACATTCTCCGCTGTTGAACAGGAATACGGTAGCTTTTTCTGTCTGTAATTCTTTGTGGAAGACATTACGAGACTGACCTTTGCGTATTTCCACTACATTGCGGAAATCTTCTTTTCTGTTGATAGATGGCAGTCCGCCTAAGTATTTTTCTATAAGAGGAAGGGCTGTTGCCTGATCTATGTTACCTATCAGGATGAAAGTAAAGTCGCTTGCATCCTTAAAGCGGTTCTTATAGAGTTCTATTACTTTTGCGTAATCAATCTGGTCTATCATGTGAGCTTTGATGCGCAATGCATAGGGATTGTTTCCGTAGATTTCTTTGGAAATAGTATCGCTTAGAGCTACGCTTGGATCTGCTTCCATGTTGGCCAACTGTGACTTCATACGTGATTTATACGATTCGAAGGCAGGCTGATCCATACGCGGAGCGGTAAATGTAAGGTAGGTAAGCTGTAACATAGTTTCCAAATCCTTTGGAGAGCATCCGCCTTTTACGGTTTCCGACAGGGTATTGACCGATGTAGAGATAGAAGCCATCTTACCGGCAAGTACCTTCTGCAAGTCGGTCAGACTGAAGTTGCCCAGTCCTCCTAATGCTACTACCTGGTTCAATACATTGAACTGGATAGAATCTTTACTGTCGAAAAGAGAACTTCCTCCTTTACTGAATCCCTGCATTCTGATTTCATCAGCTTTGAAGTCGGTTGGTTTTAAAATAACACGTACTCCGTTGCTCAAAGTCAGTACAGTAGAACCAAAGGCACCCTGTTCTGTTTTCACAACTTTACCACCGGCCGGAATCTCTTTCATCAGAGGTTCGTTGGAAACTTTGTCTACATATGCTTCCAGTTTCTCTGCTTTTACATCGTCCAGCACTTTTTTGATGTCTGCTTCAGTAGGAAGTTTCATTTCCGGCTTGTCCGGACAGAATAGAGTGACTACTACATTGCTATCACTAACCAGCCCTTGGAGAGTAGCGTTGATTTGTTCTACTGTAATAGCTGGTATAATGCCTTGCGACAAAATATTGTATTCATCCTCTACGCTGGGAATTGGCTCTCCGTTAATGAAGTTTGATACGTATTGCTGTACAAACTGGCTGTTCTTCATCTTGCTTCTTTCGTTGTAAGCCGATTCCAAAGCACTCAGATAGTCAGCTTTTGCACGGGCATATTCTGTAGAGGTGAAGCCGAAGCGTCGTGCGCGTTCAATTTCTCTCATTAAAGTAGCCAATGCAGTTTCTATACCATCGTCTTTGCTGACAGCCACTCCTGTGAAAGCGTGTTTTGTCTTGGCCAGAATAAATTCTCCATCGCCCACACCGGCTCCGATAAAAGGAGGGTTGGCTTTTTGAGTAAGTTCTGAAAGACGGGTATTCAGCATACTTTCAATCATTGAAGTGGTATAATTGTATGCCAGATATCCCATTGTTTTTTTCATTTCGGCAGGAACAGGTTCATGCTTATGGTATACATATATTTGTGTAACTTGCTGTTCCTTGTCTTTTGCAATGGAAATGATAGGCTCTTTGTTGTCGGATACAGGATAATACACGCGTTCTGCAGCATTAGCCGGCATCTTGATAGGAGAGAAGAGTTTTTTTATTTTCTCTTCAATCTGGTCGACATCAATATCACCTACAACAATGATTCCCTGCTGGTCCGGACGATACCATTTTTCATAATAGTCTCTTAAATCCTGATAAGGGAAGTTGTCTATTACTTCCATTGTACCAATGGGCAGTCTGTGTGCGTATTTGCTTCCGGAAAAGATTAATGGGAACGTGGTTTCGAACATACGCATTTGGGCTCCCATACTGGTACGCCATTCCTCGTGTATTACTCCACGTTCTTTATCTATTTCCTTGGGGTCTAAAGTCAGATCGTCTGCCCAGTCATGAAGAATCAGCAAGCAGGAATCTATAATACCATCACGAATGACAGGTACATTCGAGATATTGTATACTGTTTCGTCTACGGCTGTATAGGCATTAAGATTTACACCAAACTTTACACCAATTGATTCCAGATATTCTCTTAATGAGTTTCCCGGGAAGTGCTTGGTTCCGTTGAAACACATATGTTCCAGAAAGTGAGCCAATCCTCTCTGGTTGTCTTCTTCAAGGATAGAGCCTACTTTTTGTGCAATATAAAATTCTGCTTGCTTTTCAGGCCGTTCGTTGTGTCGGATATAGTATGTAAGTCCGTTATCCAATTTACCAATGCGTACACTGGGGTCGGTGGGGATAGGAGGCATTTGTTGGGCATGAGTATTGACCATTCCTCCTAAAACAACGACAATGGCGCATGTCTTTTTAAAAAGATTCTTCATAGCTGTTTTATTTATAGGTTTTATAGTAGTCCGTTCGCTGAAAGATAGCGTTCGGCTTCAATAGCTGCTTTACATCCGCTGCCAGCTGCTGTAATTGCCTGGCGGTAGTGTGGGTCGGCTACATCACCGGCTGCGAAAACACCAGGAACTCCTGTGCGTGGAGAACTTCCTTCTGTGATGATATAACCTACTTCGTCTGTCTGAACCCATGGTTTGAAGATTGCTGAGTTAGGCTGATGACCGATAGCCAGGAAGAATCCGTCGATTGCTACATCATAACGTTCTTCATCTGCTTCTCCCATACGTTTTACTACGTGCATACCTTCTACACCGTTGTCTCCGTAAAGACCTACTGCGTTGTGTTCGAACAGAACAGTGATGTTAGGATGGTTCAAGACACGCTCCTGCATAATCTTAGAGGCACGGAGGTATGGCTTGCGGACTACGAGGTATACTTTACTTGCCAATCCTGCCAGATAAATAGCTTCTTCGCAGGCTGTATCACCACCACCTACTACTGCTACGGTTTTCTTGCGGTAGAAGAATCCGTCGCAAGTGGCGCATGCACTTACACCCATTCCGGCATATTTCTTTTCGTCTTCCAAGCCTAAGTATTTGGCAGTAGCTCCTGTTGAGATGATTACAGTATCGGCAGTGATTTCTTTTTCATCGTCGATAATGAACTTATAAGGAGCCTGACTAAGGTCTGCTTTGGTAATAATACCCTGACGGATATCTGCTCCGAAGCGTTCTGCCTGTTTGCGCAAATCGTCCATCAAAACCGGACCTGTTACTCCTTCAGGATAACCGGGAAAGTTTTCTACTTCTGTGGTGATAGTAAGCTGTCCACCCGGTTGTATTCCCTCATAAAGTACAGGAGAAATGTTTGCGCGGCTTGTATAAATTGCTGCTGTATATCCTGCAGGTCCTGATCCAATGATCAGACATTTTACGTGTTCTGTTGTCATAGTGTTATTGTTTTTATATTAATATGTTTAAATTATAAGACAAAGATAGTTTTTTTTTCTAATTATAGAAAGTAACAAAATAAGAAAAGGAAAAGTCTGGAGACTGGGACGGTATAAACAGATAAAAAAATAAGGAGTCCTACATATAGGACTCCTTATCAGATATATTATGAAAGAATAATATTATTCTTCATTGCTCCAGTCCATGGCAGCCATACGCTTGTAAGAAGCGTAACGTTTTTTAGCCATGTCTTCGCAAGCAGCGAACAAGTCAGCAGCTTCTGTAGGATACTGTTTCATAACAGATGCGAAGCGAACTTCACCCTTCAGGTAATCCTGGAAGCCTTCCCAGTTCGGTTCTTTAGAATCGAGTGAGAACGGATTCTTACCTTCTTCTTCCAAAGCCGGGTTGAAGCGCCACAAGTGCCAGTAACCACATTCTACAGCCTTAGCTTCTTCTGCCTGAGATTTACCCATACCAGCTTTCAAACCGTGGTTGATACATGGAGCGTATGCGATAACCAATGATGGACCTGGATAAGCTTCTGCTTCGCGGATAGCTTTCAAAGTCTGAGCCTGGTCTGCACCCATTGCAATCTGAGCTACGTATACATAACCGTAAGTAGTAGCAATCATACCCAAGTCTTTCTTACGTACACGTTTACCAGAAGCAGCAAATTTAGCGATAGCACCCAGAGGAGTAGCCTTAGATGACTGACCACCAGTGTTAGAGTAAACTTCAGTATCCAATACCAGGATGTTTACATCTTCACCAGAAGCGATAACGTGATCCAAACCACCGTAACCGATATCGTAAGAAGCACCATCACCACCGATAATCCACTGTGAACGTTTTACCAGATAGTCTTTAAATTCAGCGATAGTAGCGCAGTAAGAGCATTTGTCTTTTGCAGCTTCTACCATTGGGATGATCTTTTCAGCAGCAGCTTTGCTCTTGTCTGCATCGTTGCGGCCATCAATCCATTCCTGGAATGCTTCTTTGTATTCTGCTGGAGTACCTTCTGCAGCGATAGCAGCTTTCATGGCTTCTTCCAGACGGTTGCGCAGTTTCTTGTTAGCCAATTCCATACCCAAACCGAATTCGCAGAAGTCTTCGAACAATGAGTTAGCCCAAGCAGGACCCTGACCTTTTTCGTTTGTTGTGTAAGGAGTTGAAGGAACTGAACCAGAGTAGATAGAAGAACATCCGGTAGCGTTAGCAACCATTTCACGGTCACCGAACAACTGAGAAATCAGTTTAACGTATGGAGTTTCACCACAACCAGAGCAAGCTCCAGAGAACTCAAACAATGGCTGAGCGAACTGAGAGTTCTTCACGTTAGCCTTGATGTCTACCAAGTGCTGTTTAGATTTCACGTTTTCAGCGCAGTAAGTCCAGTTAGCAGCTTCAGCCAACTGAGTTTCAAGCGGCTTCATAGTCAAAGCCTTGCCACCCTTCTTCGGGTTGCCCGGACATACGTCAGCACAGTTACCGCAACCCAAGCAGTCCATAACGTCTACCTGTACGCGGAATGTCATACCGTCAAACTGTTTACCAACAGCTTTCAGTGTTGTGAAGTTTGCACCAGCCTGTTCGTTAGCATCCAATACGAATGGACGGATAGCAGCGTGAGGACAAACGTATGCACACTTGTTACACTGGATACAAGTTTCAGGATTCCATTCTGGAACGAATGCAGCTACACCACGTTTTTCGTATTTAGCTGTACCCTGATACCAAGTACCGTCTTCGATACCCTTGAATGCAGATACTGGCAACAAGTCACCGTCCTGAGCGTTGATAGGACGAACTACTTCGTTGATGAATGCTGGATCGTTGTTTGCAGCAGCTGCTTCAACTTCCAGGTTAGCCCATGCTGGATCTACAGTCAATTGTTTGTATTCACCACCGCGGTCTACAGCAGCATAGTTCTTGTTGACTACGTCTTCACCCTTCTTACCGTAAGACTTCACGATGAATTTCTTCATCTGTTCTACAGCCAAATCAACAGGAATTACACCTGTGATACGGAAGAATGCAGACTGCAGGATAGTGTTGGTACGGTTACCCAAACCAATTTCCTGAGCAATCTTAGTTGCATTGATATAGTAAACAGTGATGTTGTTTTCTGCGAAATATTTCTTAACCTTGTTTGGCAAGTTCTTAGCCAGTTCTTCACCTTCCCAGATAGTATTCAACAGGAAAGTACCGTTCTTACGCAAACCACGAGTTACATCGTACATGTGCAGATAAGCCTGTACGTGGCAAGCTACGAAGTTCGGAGTGTTTACCAAGTAAGTTGAACGGATAGGATGATCACCGAAACGCAGGTGAGAGCAAGTGAAACCACCTGATTTCTTAGAGTCGTATGCGAAGTAAGCCTGGCAGTATTTATCAGTGTTGTCACCGATGATCTTGACAGAGTTCTTGTTTGCACCTACAGTACCGTCAGCACCCAAACCGTAGAATTTAGCTTCGAACATACCTTCGCCACCCAAAGCGATTTCTTCTTTCTGAGGCAGTGAAGTGAATGTTACATCATCCACAATACCTACAGTGAAGTGATCTTTCGGCATTGGCAATGCCAAGTTTTCGAATACAGAAAGGATCTGAGCCGGAGTTGTGTCTTTTGAACCCAATCCGTAACGTCCGCCTACGATAACCGGAGCATTTTCCTGTCCGTAGAAACATTCTTTTACATCGAGGAACAAAGGTTCACCTGTTGCTCCCGGTTCTTTAGTACGGTCAAGAACTGCGATACGTTTAACAGTCTTAGGAACAGCAGCCAAGAAGTGTTTAGCTGAGAACGGACGATACAAGTGTACAGATACCAAACCGACTTTTTCGCCGTTTGCTACCAAGTGGTCGATAGCTTCGCGAGCAGCTTCAGTTACAGAACCCATAGCGATGATTACGCGTTCAGCGTCTTCAGCACCATAGTAGTTGAACAAGCCGTAGTTACGTCCTGTAATCTTGTTGATTTCGTTCATATATTCTTCTACGATAGCAGGAACTGCATCATAGAAAGGATTGCAAGATTCTCTGTGCTGGAAGAAGTGATCCGGGTTTTCTGCCATACCACGTGCTACCGGTTTGTTAGGACTCAATGCACGTTCACGGAATTCAGCCAAAGCTTTCTGGTCTACCAGCGGAGCCAAGTCTTCATTTTCCAACATTTCGATTTTCTGGATTTCGTGAGAAGTACGGAAACCATCGAAGAAGTTGATAAATGGAACGCGTGATTTGATAGTAGACAAGTGTGCTACACCAGCCAAATCCATAACTTCCTGTACAGAACCTTCGCACAACATAGCGAAACCTGTCTGACGTGCAGACATAACGTCCTGATGGTCGCCGAAGATACACAAAGCATGAGAAGCCAGTGTACGAGCTGATACATGGAATACACAAGGCAAGAATTCACCTGCAATCTTGTACATGTTAGGGATCATCAGCAACAATCCCTGAGAAGCAGTATAAGTAGTTGTCAATGCACCAGCCTGAAGAGAACCGTGTACTGCACCGGCAGCACCACCTTCAGATTGCATTTCCTGAACCAAAACAGTTTCGCCGAAGATGTTCTTACGGCCTGCAGCAGCCCATTCGTCTACATATTCAGCCATTGTAGAAGATGGGGTGATAGGATAGATAGCTGCAACTTCTGAGAACATATATGAAATATGTGCTGCAGCTTGGTTACCATCACAAGTGATGAATTTTTTTTGTTTAGTCATACAATTACTAATTATATATTAGTTAATAAAATCTGTCTTCTATATTAATAGAGGAAACCGAATAGCCACAATGGGATTTGATTTCCGTATCCCAATTCCATTTTGTGCATGGCATAATATACATTGGGATTGTTCTTTAATTTGCTGTTTTCTGCACAAACCCGGAACTGAATATTGCCATCCACTAAAAAAGATGTGCCTTTATCGCCCTTGTTTACTTTATGATCTTTCCAGAAAGTATTTACAAAGAATGTTTCCAATACATCTTGCTCTTCTACTTTTACCGGATAGATGCTGTACATCAGACTGGTGTTGTGCATCATTATCTTAGAAGGCTTTTTAGGAAACTCTTCACCTTTCGGATAAACCATGTTGATGAGACGGGCATCTGCCAGATACTTCATGTAATTCATGATAGTGGCACGCGATGTCTGTATGTCTGTAGCCAATTGGCTGACATTAGGAGCAACGGGACCGTCTACTGCCAACAAATATAGTAACTTTTTAATTTTCGAGAGATATTTCAGTTCGATTTGTTTTATTAAAAGTATATCTACTTCAATCATCATATTCATGGTCTTGAGCAGATTTTCCGAAAAGTTCCTTTTTTCAAGAAAAAAAGGATAGAATCCATGATGAATATAATCTTGAAAATAGTTCAATGGATTGATGTGTGGAAGAATGGTCTTGACGATATGTTCGTGATTGGACAGAATTTCTTCCAACGTATAAGAAGGAAAATGATTCCCTGTCTGAAGATTGAGGAATTCTCGGAATGAAAAGCCACGCAGATTGTAAGATTTTACAATACCGTTCAGTTCGGGGTTTTCTTCTTTCAGACGCATCACTGATGATCCGGTGAATACGATTTTAAGGTGAGGGTAGCGCTCGTAGCAAGTACGAAGTGCATGACTCCAGTCTGGCAATTTAAATACTTGGTCAATAAGTAATACTTTGCCGCCACGTTTTACAAACTCTCCGGCAAAGTCTACCAAACTGACTTGTGAGAAATAGAAATTGTTCATGTTGACAAACAGGCAAGAGCGGTCCAATCCAAACTTCTCTTTTGCATACTGTAACAAAAAGGTGGTTTTCCCCACTCCCCGAGTGCCTTTTATACCAATCAGCCGATGACTCCAATCTATTTGATCCATCAAATCGCGTCGTACCGGAGCATTGGTATGTTCTATCAGGTAACTGTGTGTTCTGTAAAATGCTTCCATGAATTTCTTTTTCTTCGTTGCAAATATACGAATACTTCGTTATATTGCAAACTGGAGTTGGCAATATTTAATTGAATCTTGTTAGAAATACTGGAAAACTTAAAACGAACTTGTTGTCTTTATAAAGAGAGGGCAGTATTTTATTTGTACTTTTGGAAGGTTGTTGGTTAAGTTCTGCATAGAAGTTGACCAACTGTTCTGCAAAAGAATAAAAAATCATTTGTCTGAAATTATATAATGACAGATAGTTTTACATTTGCAGTATAATTTCGTAGCAGATAAACATTATGGCACATTTGTACTTGTTTAATCCAGACCATGATATGGCTTTAGCCAACTTTACACCTTATTATAAAACTACATCCGAAATTATCCGGATGGCTAATGATTTGTCAACTCTTCCGGCATGGTATGCAGCAGAAAAGGGAAGTTGGGTAAAAACGGATAAACTGCAACGGGGCGATCAGTTGGAAGTACAATGTCGGGAAATGGGAATAATGCTTGATGTGCATTGGTGTACTGAGTACTTTTCTATGCCATATAGAGCATGGGGCTGGAATCCTGCGCTGGTTTATGCATTAAGAGGAGCCGGAGTGGAAGAAAAATTTTTGCTTACAGATGAACAATTAAAAAGACTTCGTTATCTGTCCGGCAGGCAACGGTGCCGGGAAATTTTGGCCCATTTTTCTAGTTTACCGTATGCATGTGGAAAGTCGGAGTTATGTTATTCTATAGAAGACGTTAAATTTTTCATTAAAGAAAATGGGAAAACGGTGTTGAAGGCACCTTGGTCGGGAAGCGGAAGGGGGGTAGCTCATGTGTCTTTGGATAATTGGAGTGATTCTGTGGAAGGATGGATATCTCGGATTATTCGCACACAGGGGACTATCGTTGCAGAACCTTATTATAATAAGGTGGTGGATTTTGCAATGGAGTTTTATGTAGATTCTGAAATTTCATTTGCCGGTTATTCTCTTTTCGAAACGGATACGCACGGGAATTATAAAGAAAATCTTTTGCTTTCGAATGAAGAGATAGAAAGGCGGCTGACTGCATATCTTCCACAATCTGTTTTACAGATTGTGCAACAAAAACTGATGGAAACACTCTTTACATTATTAGGTAAAGATTATAAAGGTTATTTAGGGGTAGACATGATGATTTGTAATGAAGATGATAAATATCTGATTTACCCTTGTGTAGAGATAAATTTACGTATGAATATGGGAGTGATATCAAAAATTATCTTCGACCGCTATGTGCATCCTTCCGCACATGGACGTTATATTGTAGAGCATTATACAGCCGACGGACTTGCTCTGGAGAAGCATCAGAAGATGATGGAGCAATATCCTTTGTGCATGAAAGAGGGACGAATCTGCCGAGGATATCTGTCATTGACTTCCGTATTTGCAGATACGCGTTATCAGGTTTATATCCATATTGACTGATTCGTCTCTCTTTATAGTTAAGGGTTAAGGGTACGCCGTCTGAATTCGGAGCAGGTAATAGCCGTAGCTACAGCTACATTCAGAGACTCACTTGTTTCACATCCTTGTGGAAAATTAGGAATCAGCAGTTTGCTGTTGACAAACCGTGAAACGTTTGGACTAATCCCTTTACCTTCATTTCCCATCACGATGATTCCATGATTGCTCAATTCTTGTGTGTAAATATTTTCACCATCTAAAAAAGTACCAAATACGGGAATATCGGTCAACGAGCCAAGTACTTCCGATAAATTGCAGTAATGTAGTTTTACACGTGCTATTGCTCCCATGGTAGCTTGTACAGTTTTGGGGTTATAAATATCAGCTGTACCAGTAGAACAAAAAATATGTTTGATACCAAACCAATCGGCAATGCGGACAATCGTCCCAAGATTTCCCGGGTCTTGTACATCGTCCAGTGCCAGACAAAGCTGTTCCTTGGCAATATTAGGGTTGAATAAATATTGGGGCTGCTTGAATACACCCAGCACCTCTTGTGGTGCTTTGAGCAGACTGGCACGTGCTAACTCCTCTTCTGTTACTTCTATAATTTCTTCTGCTTGTATTTCAGCATGATTCTGTAGCCATCGGGGGGTTGCTACAATTAACAGACATGGGAAATGGCCGAGTAAATCGCCTACGAGTTTATGTCCTTCTGCTAAAAAAGCTTGTGCTTCTTTTCGATTTTTCTTAAGTTCTAATGAACGGATATACTTGATTTTATTTTTGCTGAGCATGTTTGTTAACGCGTGAAAATAACAAATATTAGAAGCAAAGCTAAGAAGTTTTTTTTATTATTCCCTATATTTGCAAATAAATTTGCATAACACTACTACATTGGTATGAAGAAAACTGTCTGTCGATATATTACAATTTCTATGCTCTCTCTTTCTTGTGTAGGGTGCTCTGTCAGCAAATTTATTCCGGAAAATCAATATTTACTTAATGATTTTAAGATAGAATCGGACAATAAAGAAGTAAAGCCTTCTCAAATGAATGTTTATGTCCGTCAGCATCCTAATGCTAAATGGTTCAGCCTTTTTAAATTTCCAATGTATATGTACAGTGCTTCGGGAAAAGATTCAACCAAATGGGTAAACCGTTTTCTTAAAAGAATAGGAGAAGCACCGGTAATATATAGTAGAGAGGCTGCTGAAGAAAGTCGTGCTGAAATCCAAAAGGCCGTACAAAATATGGGATATATGGGAGCACAGGTCGACTTAAAAGAAGAAACTGATGGGAATAAAATCAAGGTTTATTATATGATTCGTTTGGGAGAACCTTATATAGTAGACCAAATCACATATGATATATTCGATGGAAAAGTCCGGGATTATCTGGAGGCGGATTCTACTCGAAGCCAACTTTATCCTGGAATGCGTTTTGATGTAAATCGCCTTGATGAGGAACGTCAACGTATTACTCAACTTTTACAAAATAGAGGATATTTTCGGTTCAATAAAGACTATATTGTATTTCAGGCAGATACTATGCTGAATACATATAAAGTCGGATTGACAATGAAATTACAACCTTTTCAGTCGAAAGAAAAAAATAAGCAGGAAAAACATCCTCAATATACAATTCGTAAAGTGTACTATTTGTTGGACGCGGATTTTGCTACATTGTCAAGAAATGAACTTAAAGGTTTAGATTCAATCTGTTCTGGTGGAGTAAACTTATATTATAAGGATAAACTTTTTTTACGTCCACGTGTGTTGACAGATTATAATTATTTGAATACCGGTAAGTTGTATCGAAACCGAGATGTGCAGAATACCTATTCGGCTTTAAGCAGATTACATATATTGAAATATTCCAATATCCGCTTTGAAGAAATCATGCAAAACGATTCGACTTATCTGGATGCATATATTTCATTGTCGAAGAACAAAAACAAATCGTTGTCTTTTGAGATAGAAGGAACAAACTCGGCTGGCGATTTGGGGGCTGCGGCTTCTGTATCTTATACTCATCGTAATCTATTCAAAGGATCGGAAACTTTTACAATAAAGTTGAGAGGTGCTTACGAAGCAGTTACTGGTTTGGAGGGGTATACGAACAGTAACTATATGGAGTATGGGGTGGAGAGTAGTTTGAATTTTCCTGAATTTATGTTTCCTTTTTTGTCTTCTGATTTCAAACGGCGTATTAAAGCTACTTCTGAGGTCAATGTAAAATATAATTGGCAGATTCGTCCGGAGTTTGAACGCACTTTGGCCGCCGCATCATGGAGTTACCGATGGACAAAACGGCAGAAAGCAACACATCGTTTTGATTTGTTGGACATCAACTATATCTACATGCCTTATACATCGGCTGCTTTCGATGCATATTTAGACAACATGGATAAAGTTAACCCTTTATTAAGGTATAGTTATGAAGATTTGTTTATCGTACGTTTGGGATATACTTATACTTATAACAGTGCTGGGGCTACATCGCTGAAAACTTCACAGCGTAATTCTTATTCAATTCGTTTCAATATCGAAGAAGCGGGTAATCTGTTATATGGTTTCTCAAAATTAATTAATAAACATCCTAAGGAAGGAGAAGCCTTTCAATTAGCAAACATAGATTTTGCCCAATATGTAAAGGCCGATTTTGATTTTGCCAAGAATTTTATGATAGATGACCGGAATTCATTGGTATTTCATTTAGGGGTAGGAGTTGCTTATCCATATGGTAACTCAAAGAGTCTTCCGTTCGAAAAACTTTATTTTTCCGGTGGAGCCAATAGTGTACGTGGATGGAGGGTGCGTTCGTTAGGTCCAGGCTCATATCGGGGTGATGGAAATAGTATTGATTATGTCAATCATACTGGTGATATAAAACTTGATTTGAATTTGGAGTATCGCACCTATCTTTTCTGGAAACTGAACGGTGCTTTGTTTGTAGATGCAGGGAATATATGGAATATACGTAGTCAGGGTATTCAGACAGAAGGATTGTTCCGGTTTAACAAATTCTATAAACAATTGGCTGTTGCTTACGGTCTGGGTATACGTTTTGATCTTGATTTTTTGATTTTACGATTTGATGGTGGTATGAAAGCCATCAATCCGATGTATACAGGAAAAGACCGTTATCCGATTGTGTCTCCCAATTTTAAAAGAGATTTTGCATTCCACTTCGCGGTAGGATATCCATTTTAATTGAATGCTATATGGAAAATAAAAAGAACTTTTATACAAAAGACGAATTCAAGGAACTGCAAGCTTGGTTCGAAGCTCAAAACCTGCCAGAGTCAATGCAGGTAGATAAGGCAACTTACATTCCGAATTTAAAAGAAACTGTACTTCGATTATTGGATCAGGCAAAAGTTTGCCATGACAATCCTAAAATGCAAGGTTGCCTTATCTTGTTGGAACATATTAAGCAGAAGTTGGAAGAGTAGTTATTCTTCCAACTCAGATGCAATGTATTGTGGTTTGGGTTGAGGTATACTGAAATCCTTATCGGCAAACAATTCTGCCAATCCGGATATTTGTTTCAGTCGGAGTAATTCATCCCTATCCATACCAATGTGTTTCATTATCCATTGGTCGGACATACCGGCTTTATCTAATTCTGCCACAATATGCGACATTAATTCAATATTATGTGTACCTCGTGCCCGATTGTGACGAATAGTAGATCCCATGCGGTTTGATAAATCTTTTTCGATAACTACGACCGGCAATAATCCTCTTTCCCTTTCATAAATTCGTTGTGAGGTCTTCAATACCGTATATCTGTGAAACCCATCGACTAAAATATATTTATCATTTTCTTTGTCATAATAACAAACACATGGCATTGTAAAACCATCTTCCCATATTGATAGTTCAAGTAGTTTCATTTCTGGGGGAGCCACTACATTAGGGTTATAATCATTGGCAAACACTTTGTCTACCGGTATCGCTCGTACATTGTAAACCGGACTCTTATATTCGTCTTTTATCTCCATATATTTTTATATGTTTCCATTATTCTGTTTTTTCTGCTGATTTCTTCTTTCGTAGGTGAGAATCCCATATATTTACATGCATGATCGTTTCGTAGTATACAGATACACATGCGTTTATAAGATGGAAGTTCTCTGAATTCCGGAATATCAATATCATCTTGATACTCCATGCGTACAGGATGTTTATGTGTACGATAATTACTTTTATCTCCGACTTCAATGGGGATTTTCGCATCAATCAGCTTCTGGATAACTTCATCATCCAAACATCCTCCCTTTGTTCTCCAGAACCTAATACTTACATCAAGTCTTCTTAAATATCCGTTTCTTGTTTTTTCTGGTAATGTAGAAAGAAGGAAATACATGAATTTTTTCCATGTATAACCTTCGGGAAGTTTGATTTTTTGTCGAGCCATAGCATGTGTGCTTCCATAAATACTTGAGAAATTTACCCCATTAATACGGCCAATCATTTTTCCCCATGTATCCGGATCGATAGCTTTATATAAAGCCAGGCTTTCAATCGCTTCACCGATAAAGGGACTGGCTACACGTTGTCTTTCCAAACTAACTCCAGCTTTGTAGTACAGATTATAAAGGTTGTTATAATCCCATTTAAACTTTCCATTCGCTACCCAAATATCTGTCGTTTTCCAATCATAGATGGGATAAGCATTGTATACATCGTTCTGTAGTTTACAGGTCCATATATATTTATGATACAAGATAGTTTTTGGATTTTGAAAGATACATCTCCAGCGGTTGAAACTTTCTTGCGTTCGTATACCTACAAGGCAACAGGTACGTGTAGCTTCTTTTTTCCGATGTAGCCATTGGGCAAAATATAGCTGGAAATCATAATCCCACCATTGCGGATTAAAATCAGGAAAATCGTTTATTGTCATGGCTCCTTTGGGCATGGAGCGTACCCATAACTCTTTTTTCTCTGCCTCCCAAGGTCTCCAAAATGACTGATACATGGAAGTACAAGTCGCAACCCGGAAAGGCAGACAAACACGATACACCTCCAATAAATCTTTATTTTGTTCAATGATGCGGTCTATATATTCGATAGTCATTTTATATTGTACCTCATAATCCATATGGAAAAGACCTATCTTACGCTTAATTTGATGTTTTCGCATATAATCCAAGCAAAGATTCAGTAAAACCCCACTGTCTTTTCCTCCGGAGAAGGATATATAGATGTTATCGAACTCCTTGAAGATGATGTCTAAACGTTCTTGAGCTAATTCGTATACATTTTTCTTGTCGTTTACATGAGTAATCATATTTGTTTTTTCATTTTGCAATAGATTTTCCAATTTTTAGTTATTTCAAAATCTTCTTCCGTAAATATTGTCAAATGTCTGGTTTGTACTACGGCAGACAGAGAAATGGAACTTTCCTGCTCCCATTCTTTGATTACCGCTTTAACTAATGTTGAAAGTATTTCATTTTCTTTGTCTGGACAGGCGTAATAATTATTAATTATCCATTCCTGTTTCCGGTATTCCACAGGAATAAATCCTAAAATCTCCTTCTGTGATACCGCAATATACCATTTGTATTGTTCCCCTGTTTTAAATGGATAATTATTGTTGAAGCGCAACACTTCAGGATTCATAACAAGTGGTCCTATCAGTGGATAGAGTTTTTTGTCTATACCGTCCAATCGGATGATTTGTATCATTGTTTATTTAAATAATATTTGCTATTGAGACAAATATATAATAAAAAGATGTATTTATGTGCATTTATTCTGAAAAACAGGTATAAATAGAATCCAATTTATATTATTAACACATCATAAGTCGATTGTCTTTTTACTTTTCCATATCTTTCAAATGTATTTCCAATGCTTTTACAGATATGTGTATTTCCCATATAGATATACCTAAGGATGCTATCAGCAGGAGTAAGGCAAGCCCGAAAATATAAACAGAGAGTTCGTGTAGATTAATATAAATAAGGAACATGGATATCACGCAAAAGAACAAACTGGATATGCCCAGAACTTGCATGGCTCTTGTCAGATACAAGCGCTTACGTAAGTTATCGATTTGTGCCGCGGTCACCTCCGAATGTTGTTGTACATATTGTTCCTTTAAAGTCCGGACCAGTTGTGCATAAGAAAGGAAACGGTTAGTATAGGCCAATAGAATTAAAGATACAGCCGAAAACAGAAGGGTAGGAGTAGTAAGTGTCAATTCGTCCATGTGAGATAAAGTTTATATTGTTTCATTTACAAAGTAAAACATTTAACTTATAAAAAATGTTTTTTGTATTGTTATCTTTAGAGATGAGAGGGTGAAGTTTAGTATTTTCTTTGCTCAAAAGCAAGTTTATGGCTTGATATTGTACTCGCTTTTCACTATATTTTCAGAAGATAGGAGTCGGCTTAGCATAGATCAAACTTGAAAACTTGGTTTTCCGTTTGCCTCTACACTCGCCTTTTCGTATCTTTGCATAAGCGTTTAAGTAAAGAATATGAACAGAAGAATGAAAAAGATAGTCAAGGTAACCAGTATTTCCTTAGGAACATTACTGCTTGTTATCGTGCTACTTATTACGGTAGCTGTGAATTGGTTTTTCACTCCGGAAAAACTGACTCCAATCGTATTGCGTACTGCCAATCAGACTCTGAATGCCAAGTTGGATATGAAGAGGGTAGAGCTTACATTTTTTTCTACTTTCCCGCGTTTCGGACTAAAACTTACGGAGGGGACATTAGTGTCTAAGAGCATACGAGATACACTTTGGCAAAAAACAGACTCTTTGATAACCTTCGACAAGTGTGTAGTGGTAGTAAAACCGATTGATTATTTGTTGAATAATAAGATAAACCTGCATTATCTGGGATTGAAAGGCGCTTCAATATATGCTTATAAAGGGAAAGATGGCATTGCGAATTGGGATATCATGAAGAGTGATACTACTACAGTATCTGCCGATACGCTATCCAAATCGTCCGGACCGATAGCCGATGAAATTAACATCAGACGTATTTCTCTGAAACAAGCCAATGTAATCTTCGACGACCGTGATACACGTGTTTATACTCGTCTGACCAATGCGAATCTCAAGTTGAGTGCTTCCTTAAAAAAAGGTTATTCAGCTTTGGACATGGAGTTCAGTAACGACAATATCTTATTCTGGCAAGATGGGCAGTTGCTGGTCAATAAAGTCGCTACTAAGCTTCAGGCAGATCTTGAATTGAATAGAGCCATCCGTACTTTGACGGTAAAAAAAGCAGGATTGACCGTAAATGGAGTCGCACTCGATTTATCGGGTACGTTGAAAAGGGATACGGTTCAGAAGGCAATTGATGTAAATGTGCATTATGGCCTCCATGCTCCTTCTTTAAAGACAGTGTTTGATATGATACCGGAAAGTGTCTTGAAACGGGAAGAAATGACTGCGAAAGGAGAGGTTTTGCTGGAAGGAGATATAAAAGGATTTTATGGAAAAGAGCAGACTCCTTTGGTTACCATAAAGGCACAGATAAAGGATGCCTCTGCCAAATACGACAAGCTGCCCTATGGAATAGATAATCTGACGGCTGATTTTTATGGGGCAGTAGATTTGACACGAAAGACTCCTTCTTTTGCCGATTTAAAGATTTTTCATTTTCAGGGAGCTCACACCGATATCCTTGCCGATGCAAAAATACAGGATTTGCTGGGTGATCCGGATATTACATTGAATACCCGTTCTACCATCGATATGACCGCCCTTGCTCAAACTTTCCCTTTGCAGGAGGGAGTTACCATTGAAGGAAAAGTCGATGCCGACTTACGTCTGAAGTGTCGTTTGTCGTCCATCCTTCGTCAGGATTTGGGCCGTATAAAGATTGGAGGTAAACTGAATATGACGGGACTTGCCTTGCGTGATACAAGCCGGAATTTTGAGTTTACCAGCGATGCAAAACTTGCATTTATAGGAAAGGATAATCTGGCTGCACGTATCGAGGTAACAAAGATGGTTTTGAATTCCAACAATATTTCTTCTGAATTAAAAAAGCTGACGGCCACCGTAAAATCGACTAATCCGCAAGATACCACACGCATTGTGGATATGGAATGTAAGTTGGATATGAACCAGTTGAAAGCAGTAATGGGAGATTCCATTAAAGTTTTCTGTCGTAAAGCAAAGTCTACTCTTCGCTTACAGCCCGGAGAATTGAATCCGGCCATGCCTAAAATAGGACTTAATTTGGAGTCGGATACTTTATTCTGCCGCTTGGGAGCCATGAAGATGGGAATGGACAAGGCAGGATTTGCCATTAAAGCCGAGAAACTCCGCGATTCACTTTGGGCACCGAAAGGAATTATCGGATTCAACCGTTTGTTTGTATCCACACCAGAGTTTGCTTTGCCTATCCGGATGCGTAAAACCGCGGTTATAGTCGGTGATAGGGCGATTACGTTGCGTAAGGCTAATATGCGTATAGGACGCTCGAATCTGACGGCAAGTGGGGTTGTATACAATTTGTATGAATCGTTGAAAAAGAATAAAACCATACATGCCAAATTGAGTATAGCATCGCGAAATCTGGATTGTAACCAGCTCATCAATTCATTAAATTTCCCGGAGGATACGCTTCAGGTAGAAAATGATACGGTAGACTCCAACATTCAGTTGTTTGTGATTCCTAAAAATATCGATTTCGAACTGGATGTGAAGCTTGATAAAGTAAAATACGATAGCATGGTATTCGAAAATGTACAGGGCGATATCGATATTCGTAATCAGGCTGTCCATCTGAAGGAAGTCAGCATGCGCGGTATGGATGCCCAGATGAATGCCACCTTGGTATATCGTGCCAAAGAAAAGAAGAGAGGATATGCCGGATTCGACTTTAAATTGCGCGATGTGGACGTCAGCAAACTGGTCGATTTTGTTCCATCTTTGGATACCATTGTGCCGATGCTCCGTTCCTTCAAGGGAGTTGTCGATTTTGATGCGGCGGCCGAAGCCGTACTCGATTCAAACTTGAATGTCAGGATTCCGAGTCTCCGTTCCGCTATTCATATCAAGGGAGATAGTCTTGTACTGATGGATGGAGAAACATTTACCGAGATTTCCAAAAAACTGATGTTCAAGAATAAGGAAAAGAATGTATTCGATAGCATTGCTGTAAATATTACGGTAAAAGACGGATACGTTACCGTATATCCTTTCCTTGTACAAATAGACCGGTATAAGGCGGCCGTAGGAGGTACACAAGATCTTGATATGAACTTTAATTATCATATATCGATATTGAAATCTCCGCTCCCATTCAAGGCCGGAGTGACCATTACCGGAAACATGGATAAAATGAAATTCAAGATAGGAAAAGCCAAGTACAAGGATGCTGTTACTCCGGTAGAAATCCGTAAAGTGGATAGTACCCGAGTCAATATGGGACGTCAGATTGTAGACGATTTCAGACGTATCATGAGGAGGTAATGGGATAGAATGATAAAAATCCTGATAGCGTAATGCTCTGTTACACGATCAGGATTTTTTTATGACAATTGGGATGAAAGATCACCGGACGGAAAAGGAGGAAAATCTGCTTCTTTCTGAATGGTAAGAAGTTTACCCGTCACAGGGTGTACGAACGATAATTCGGCCGCATGCAGATACAATCTCGTCGATTTTCGTCCATACAGTTCGTCCCCGGTAATCGGGCAATTCAAGCCCAGAGGATGTGCCGAATGTACCCGTAACTGATGGGTACGTCCGGTTTGTGGAAAGAAATCAACGTAAGTTTTCCCGTTTTCTCTCTTGTTTACCTTATACCGTGTGATGGCAGGCTTCCCATACGTATAATCTACCATCTGCCGGGGGCGGTCCAATGGATTCAGACAAAGAGGTAAATCAATTACGCCCTCATCAAGAGGAAGTATACCGTCCAGTATGGCGGTATATCGTTTGCGGATATTACGTGTCTCAAATAAAGCCTGCAATTGCTGGTGAATTTCCTTGCTTTTAGCCGCGAGCAACAAGCCCGATGTAGCCATATCGAGCCGATGCACAATGAGCGGACCGGTAGCATGGGGAAGATATTCGCTTAACCGCTGGCTGACGGAGTCCAGATCATTCTTGCCCGGAACAGAAAGCATGCCGGCAGGCTTGTTTACCACAATTATCCATTCGTCCTCATACACAATATCCAGTGGAGTCTGGCTATGTATATTCTCGTCGAGCGGATTCTTTTCCACTTTCAGCCCTACTAACATGTGCTTCAGTATCGGTTCGCATTTTCCTTTACACGAAGGATAGAAATGTCCGTGATGCCGTATCTCGTCTTTGGGTGACATACCCCACCAGAATTCTCCCATAGCAAGCGGATGCAAGTGGTTCTGGTAAGCATATTGCAAGAGCTTGGGCAAGGCACATTCTCCTGCACCGGCGGGAGGTGTACCCTGTGGGGTATCTTTAAAAATTTCACACAAATCTTTTTTCTCCCCATTCGCATTCAGCATCTGAAACCGGCCGAATATCCAGCGTTGAAGCTCAGCCGAAGATTTCTTGCGTTCTTCCTTCAAAACTGCTATCGTTTGTTCAATATTGTTCAGAACCCTTGTCTTTTCCTCTACTTCCTGCTTCAATCGTCTTTCCAGGCGTTTTAACTCTGCTTTCTGGAACTGGCTTTCCCGGACCAGCGCTTCCAGTTCCGCTTCATCAAGTACAGTATTCCGTTTTGCCTGTCGGATGGCCTTTGCCTCTTTCAAGGCTTGTTTGGCAGCAGCAAGTTGTGCGGTGGCAGATGCCTGCACTTCTTCCACTTGCCGGCGGCAGATTCGATATTCATCACTTGCTTCCATCTGCCGGATACGTGCGTTGATATCCGAAATACGCTGCTCGCCTTTTCGGAAAACTCCGTCCGGACATAGCAAATCGTACACCGGAGGCACAAAGAAATCATGCAGATTCCGTCCTGCCAGATTACCCGAAAAAGCCGCCAAATATCCCGTTCTGCCTTCAGGGGTACGGACTATCAGTACCCCGAACATTTTCCCTTTTTTCAGTTCTTCCTGCCATTCGGACTGTGTTTCCAAATAGCGTTCTACCTCTTGTGCGGCAAGTTCGGTGAGAGGGTGAGGGGTATAATGAAACGGATAAGTGAATTCTTCGGGTGGGGCAGGCCACACATCTGTCGCAAAGAAATGGATTTTATCAGTACACTCCATTGTGATTACAATTCGCGCTGACGACAGAAGCAACCTCCGAATTTTTCGTCTACGTTTTCTATCGGGTTCTTGAAAATACCATATACGGCAGAGCCGGAACCGCTCATGGCAGCATACACAGCTCCCAGGTCATAGAGTTTATCCTTGATGGCTGCAATCTCCGGAAAACGTGTGAAGATGCTGCTTTCAAAATCGTTTTTCAGACATTCTTTCCATGTTTCCAAAGGCTGACGGATTACCTCTTTCAACGAAACCTCCGGACGTTTTGGAGTAACACCTGCATAGGCATCTTTCGTAGATACATGGATATCCGGTTTTACCAGCACGATGTGATATCCTTTCAAGGAAAGGTCAATGGGTTCGAATACATTTCCGATACCCGATGCAAAAACAGGAGTATTACGGACAAAGAAAGCACAATCGGCACCCAGTCGGGCTGCGTATGTTTCCAATGCTTCAGCGGTCAGGTTCAAATTGAACTTTTCATTCAGCAATTTCAACATGAAGGCACAATCGGCCGAGCCACCCCCTAAACCGGCACCGGTAGGGATGTGTTTGAAGAGATGAATGTCTATCGGCGGCATCGGAAAGTCGGCCTTCAGCATCTGATAGGCTTTTACGACGAGATTGTCTTCCGCATTACCTTCAATGGCAGTACCGCTGACATGAAGTTTGTAAGGCTGTTCACTATTTTCAAGCACTTTTACTTCGAGTGCATCTTGCAGGTTTATAGGATAGAAAACTGTTTCCAGATTATGATAACCATCCGGACGCTTTTCTACAATATGAAGTCCGAGGTTTATTTTTGCATTAGGGAATGTGATCATGAATGTCGTATTTTTTTTAGGCTTTTCAAATATACAAAAAGTTTTTGGATTCTCATAGTCTTACTTGAAAAAACTCCTAACTTTGTGTCTGGATTGCCAAAAGTAAAATACCGTAAATTATGGATATTATTTTAATTGTATTAAGTATAATCTGTCTGCTGACAGGCTTTCTGGGATGTGTGCTTCCGGCCTTGCCCGGCCCTCCGGTTTCGTATGTAGGTTTGTTGTTATTGCATTTTACAGACCGGGTTCAGTTCTCTACTTCCCAGTTGCTCGTCTGGCTGGGACTGGTTGCACTCTCACTTCTGCTCGACTATCTTATTCCGATGTGGGGCAGCAAATACAGCGGTGGTACCAAATGGGGGAGCTGGGGTGCTTTTGCCGGATCCATCATCGGACTGTTTTTCCTGCCTTACGGGCTTCTGCTCGGTCCATTTCTCGGAGCGATGATTGGAGAACTACTGGGGGACAAAGGATTGTCTGTAGCCCTGAAATCGGGTATCGGTTCGCTTCTGGGATTCCTGTTCGGAACGATACTGAAAGTGATACTTTGCGCTTATTTTATCGTGGTCTTTTTTACTTCACTTTGGTAAAAGTATGTATCTTTGTGCCCCTATTTAATAAAAATACCCTAAATGGCAGAAACGAGAAGAACGACACGCGTCCCAAAGGCTACAAAAACGAAGCCTGTAGACGAATATGGGCATCTCCAGCCGCAGGCTCCCGAACTGGAAGAAGCGGTGCTGGGTGCATTGATGATTGAGAAAGACGCCTATTCGCTGGTGAGTGAGATACTCCGTCCGGAGTCTTTTTACGAACACCGCCATCAGCTGATTTATGCAGCCATTACCGACCTGGCTATCCAGCAGAAGCCTATCGATATCCTTACCGTAACCGAACAGCTCCGCACCAGGGGCGATCTGGACGAGGTGGGAGGTGCTTTCTATGTAACCCAGCTGAGTGGAAAGGTCGCATCGTCGGCACATATCGAGTATCATGCCCGTATCATCGCGCAAAAGTTTCTGGCTCGTGAACTGATTTCCTTTACCAGCAATATACAGACCAAGGCATTCGACGAAACGCAGGATGTAGACGACCTGATGCAGGAAGCCGAAGGCAAGCTCTTCGAGATTTCCCAGCAGAACATGAAGAAGGATTATACGCAGATTAATCCTGTCATCCAGGAGGCGTATGAAATGCTTCAGAAAGCGGCAGCACGTACCGACGGTTTGAGCGGATTGTCCAGCGGTTTCCATCAGCTGGATAAGATGACTTCCGGTTGGCAGAACTCCGACCTTATCATTATCGCGGCACGTCCGGCGATGGGTAAGACGGCTTTCGTTCTTTCCATGGCCAAGAATATGGCGGTCAACAATCAGGTGCCCGTAGCTCTGTTCTCGCTTGAAATGAGCAACGTGCAGCTGGTCAACCGTCTGATAGTAAACGTCTGCGAAATCCCGGGCGAAAAAATCAAGAGCGGACAGCTTGCACCTTACGAGTGGGGACAGCTCGACTATAAGATAAAGGAACTGTACGACGCACCGTTGTACGTCGACGATACGCCTTCTCTTTCCGTGTTCGAACTTCGTACAAAGGCACGCCGTCTGGTGCGCGAACACGGGGTAAAGATTATCATCATCGACTACCTCCAGCTGATGAATGCCAGCGGAATGTCTTTCGGTAGCCGTCAGGAAGAAGTCAGCACCATTTCGCGTTCGTTGAAAGGACTTGCCAAGGAGTTGAACATTCCGATTATTGCCCTGAGTCAGTTGAACCGTGGTGTAGAAAACCGTGAAGGTATAGACGGAAAACGTCCGCAGCTGAGCGACCTTCGTGAATCGGGAGCCATCGAGCAGGATGCCGATATGGTATGCTTCATTCACCGCCCGGAATACTACAAGATATATACCGACGAACGTGGAAACGATTTGCGCGGTATGGCCGAGATTATCATAGCCAAGCACCGTAACGGTGCGGTGGGCGATGTGTTGCTGCGCTTCCGCGGAGAATATGCACGTTTCCAGAATCCGGACGACGAGATGATTGTGCCGATGCCCGGAGAAAATGCAGCAGCTCCGGTACTCCGCTCGAAGATGAACAGTGGAGGCGGACAGGGCAGTGTGCCTCCTCCTCCGGTAGACATGATTCCTCAGGAAAATCCGTTTGGCGGACCTATTCCAGAGGTACCATTCTGATGTTTTTTTTTGAGCGTTTTTTGAGAGGAAGCGTGACAACGTGACAATTGTGACAAATGACAAATAGCCGAAAAAACGTAAAG
>UQPQ01000045.1 GCA_900542985.1 uncultured Bacteroides sp. | reverse complement strand
ACTCATAAATCTACCCTTAATCGTGTATTGGATGATAGTTGCGGATTTTAGGATAGTAAGACCGCCAGTGATGAACCCGATCGTCGTCAGATTATGTTTATACGTGAGGGTAACAGCATCAATCTTTTCAAACTAAACCGTCAGGAAACTATGCGTTATTTCGGTGTGTTGGATGAAAAGGAATGGGTAGGAAATCTGTCTGGGGAATACAAATTTGGAGCACAAAACAAACTTCAGGCAGGATTTACTTATAAGGATAAAACACGAGATTATGCTTCTACCCGTTTTTATTATAACCTGAACAAACTGAATCCTACAATAAATGGAGAGGAGGATATTTATAATCCTTCAGGCTTTTTAAATCAGGAGGCAATAGAAAATGGAGAAGTTTCTATTTCACGTTCTCAGCAACCTAAGGACAGTTATACTGCAGGAAACAAAATTTATGCAGGATATGTGTTGGCTGATATTTACCCGTTGGAAGCTTTATTGGTGAATGTGGGGGTTCGTTATGAAAGCAGTAACCAGTGGGTGGACTATGCGGATGATGGAGGAAAACGTCATCGAAGAGAGTTGAAGACAAACGATCTTTTTCCTGCAATGAATTTACGTTATCAGTTTAACAAACAGCAGAATCTTCGTTTCTCATTCTCTCGTACAGTGACTCGTCCATCATTTATTGAAATGGCTCCATTCCTTTATCAGGAATCATATGGTTCTGCACAGATTCGAGGTAATGCAGATTTGAAGAATGGTTATAATTACAATATAGATTTGCGTTACGAGTGGTTCTTTGATAATGGAGATATGTTTTCTGCTACTGCTTATTATAAACATTTGGAGAATCCGATTGAACAGATACAGACTCTGGCGGGAGGTGCAACTGTACATTCTTTCCAAAATGCCAGCAATGGTATGGCTACAGGATTGGAGGTAGAATTCCGGAAAGAACTTGTTCGCGATTTGCGTTTCGGTGCGAATGCTTCCTTTATGTATACCGACGTAAAACTGCCGGAAGGAGGAGCTTACACCAATACACAGCGTGCACTGCAAGGGGCATCACCTTATCTGGTTAATGCGGATATTACATATAGTCCGCGATTTGGAGAAGTCAAACAGTTGAGTGCTGCATTAGTATATAATTTACAAGGACCACGTATTCAGTCGGTCGGTATTTCTGGATTGGGAGATGTGAAGCAGCAGCCTGTACATACTCTGAATTGGGTGACCAGCTTTAAACTGAACGAAAAAATAGCTTTTAAACTACAGGTAAATGACTTGTTGAATCAGCCTGTGATATTTAAACAGGAAGTACCGTCTACAGGAGAAAAAGTAGAGGTGGAACGATTTAAACGAGGTACTAATTTTGAAATTGGAGTAACATATAATTTATAGTTAAGGTAAAAAACGATTAAACTAAAAAACATTTTATTATGAAAAAGTATTGGAAATCTGCTGCTATGGCATTGTTTACAGGTATGGCATTGTGTACAACTTCTTGTAGTGATAATACAACTCCGTCAGGACCGGAAGAAGGTGGCCAGAATGTAATTGATAAGGATATTACTGAAAACATGACATTGAAATCAGGAGAAACATATACATTGACTGGAGGTGTTCATGTTAAACCAGGCGTAACATTGACGATTGAACCGGGAGTAACTCTTATTGCAAAGTATGATGAGGTTGTGGACTATATTTTGGTAGAACAGGGAGCAAAGATCAATGCACAAGGTACTGCGGAAAATCCTATTATAATGACTTCTGAAAAGAAGGAAGCTGGTGCGTGGGGAGGATTGCACATCTGTGGTTATGCTCATACCAATAACGGATCTGGACTTTCTGAAATCGGTAACGCTGCTTATGGTGGTTCAAATGATAATGACAATTCAGGTACATTAAAATATATCCGTTTGGAATATACAGGATATGCGTTTGATGAAGAACACGAAGCAAATGGTGTTTCTTTCTATGGAGTTGGAAATGGTACTACGGTAGAACATTTGCAGGCATATAAAGGATCGGATGATGGTTTTGAGTTCTTCGGTGGTTCTGTAAATGTGAAATATATGGTTGCTACCAGTTGTAGTGACGACTCTTTCGACTGGACAGAAGGATGGAATGGTAAAGCTCAGTTTGTTGTTGCTTATCAGGAAGCTGAAGGTAGCTTGGGATATGACTGTGACTGTTTGATGGAATGTGACAACAACGGAAATAACAATGCTGCTACTCCGGTTGCTCATCCTGTTATTGCCAATGCAACACTGATTGGAAATGGAGGTACAGAACAGGGAGTACGTTTGCGTGCAGGTACTCAGGTTGAGTTGTATAATGCGTTGATTGCAGGTAAAGGAAAACCCCTGACTGTAGAAACAAACGAAACAGAAAATGCATTGAAAGATGGTACTTCTAAATTGGAATATGTAGCTTTGGATGGGGAAGTTTCTTCAAAACAAGGTATTTATACCAATACAGATTTTACAGCTGTAGCAAGTAATTTGACTAATCAGGTATTCCAGTGGAAGAATAACTATGTAGGTACAGTTAGCGGTGGTAAAGACTTGTCAGATGATTCATTCTTTACAGCTACAGACTATAAAGGTGCCGTAAAAGAAGGTGAAGACTGGACTGCAGGATGGACCTTGTAATAAAATAAAGGACACGAGGTGTCTGTATATCAATTGTTGGCAAATAAAGTAAGTCTGATGAAAAGGCTGAACCCAAGAGTGGGTTCAGCCTTTTTTGATAGAAATCCCATTCATTTTTAATATACTTTCGCTGGACTCCTTTTTTCGTTGTGAAAAGCTTGGATTGCATACTGGAAAAAATGTAATATATTTCTTTTTTTGTGGAATTTTATTACATTTGTTTTTATAACCAATAAAATAAGATTATATGAAGAAATTTTTATCCACATTTGTGATTTTTGCTTGTTTATGGATTGCATTGCCTGCACAAGCTCAAGTGAAGTTTGGTTTGAAGGGCGGATTGAATATTTCTACTTTGTCTTTCTCACAGGATGTGGTGAAGGGAGATAACCGTACCGGATTTTTTGTAGGTCCGATGGTTGAATTTACCTTACCGGTTGTTGGTTTAGGATTTGATGTGGCTGCTCTGTATAACCAAGATGGGGCGAAAGCTACGGTAAATGTAGAAGGAGAGAGTTATAGCGAAAGCCAGACATTGAAGTCTGTTGAAGTTCCTGTTAATCTGAAATGGTCGTTTGGATTGGGAAGTACATTAGGCGCTTATGTGGCTGCTGGTCCACAGTTTGGTTTCAATGTAGGTAGTGGACATTTTTCAGAGGCTTTTGATATGAAGACGTGTTATACTACATTCAATGTAGGAGCAGGTGTGAAACTGATCCGTCATATCCAGATAGGATTAAATTACAATTTTGGTATCAGTAAGCTTGCTAAAGCTGTATCCGACGAATACGAAGGTCCGACTGTTGATATGAAGAAAAATACTTGGCAGATATCATTGGCTTATCTGTTCTGATTCTTCTTGAATGTTGAATATACCGATATTATTTTTAAAAGGTTATCAATAAATTGAATCCTCTCTTGTACGATAGATTCGTACAAGAGAGGATTTTGGTATTTGTTTATAGGCTAGTCTTTATTTAGTCACATGGATAAACTACTCCCCACTCTCGTCTTAGTGCATCCATTTGATGCATGATACGTAAGGTTTCGGAATGTGGCATATAAGGCGATTCCAGCCATCCTTTTTCGAGTGCTTCGATACAGGCATATACCTGATATTCGTATCCCGTGATTTGCTGAGGTGCATAATATATAGCAGTGGTATTATACTTGCGGTCTACGATACGTACTGATTGCGGATTATTGATGTTTTCTACTACCATAAATCCTTTATCTCCTGCAATGATTCCCTGACGGTCACTTTGTACGTGGATACTGGCTTGGAGCGTAGCCATCTTACCGTCTTTATAGAAAAGGGTAATACTTTCTTGTGAGTCGACACCGGTTTCGTTTTTTTGACATACGCTGTGTGTTTGTTCAATCTCTGTGCCAAATGCCATAGCTGCAAAGTTCAGTGTATAAACACCGATATCCAGCAAGGCACCTCCTGCCAGTTCCGGGCGGATGATGCGTTCCTTGTTGTCGATGACGTAGCTTAGGTTGGCAGATAAGGTACGGGGAGTGCCGATGACACCCGATTGAATCAGTTCCTGTATAGTGAGGGACAGTGGCATATAGCGGGTCCAGATTGCCTCTGTGATGAATACTCCTTTTTCTTTTGCCAGTTGAAGCAATTCCTCTGCCTGGCGGGCATTGGCCGTGAATGCTTTTTCACACAACACCGGTTTGCCTTTCAGAATACACATACGTGCATTGTCGTAGTGCATGGCATGTGGGGTAGCAATGTAAATCAAATCTACTTCCGGGTCGTCTGCCAGTGCTTCGTAAGAGCTGTAAGCTTTAGTGAACTGCCAGTCGTTTGCAAACTGTTGTGCTTTGTCTATCGAACGGGAAGCAACAGCGTATCGCGCGACTCCTTTCATCCCTCCCAATGTGGCTGCCATTTTTGCTGCAATGCCTCCACAACCGATAATACCGATTTTGTATATTTTCATAAGTTGTATTGTATAATTGTTCTTTTGCAAAGCTATAAAAGTTTGATAAACGGGCAATCGGAAGCAAGTGTTTTTTGTACCTTTGTAGCATGAAGAAGTACGTGGATGTCATAGTGCCTTTACCTGTTGTCGGACAGTATACCTATTCGCTTCCGGAGGAATGGGAAAGCCGTGTGCAACCAGGCTGCCGTGTTATTGTGCAGTTTGGAAGTAAGAAATTTTATACGGCAATTGTGACTCGTGTACATAAAGAAAAGCCTGAGGGGTATGAAACCAAAGCTATCAGTGAAGTGCTGGACACAACTCCTGTATTGTTGAAGCGCCAATATGATTTCTGGCAATGGATGGCAGACTACTATTTGTGCACATTGGGTGATGTATACAAGGCAGCGTTACCGTCGGGGTTGAAGATAGAAAGTGAAACTTTGGTTGTGTATAATCCGGAGTTCGAATCGGAAGTCCCTCTTCCTCTCAAAGAACAACAGATACTTGATTTGCTCAGTAACGATCCGGAGCAGTATGTTACTCAACTGGAAAAGGCTAGTGGAATCAAATTATTACTTCCGGTTATAAAATCGTTGTTGGATAAACAGGCGATTCGTGTAAAAGAAGAATTAAAACATCATTATAAGCCTCGTACAGAAGCACGTGTAAGGCTGACGGAGCAAATGCGGACGGAGGAGGCTGTACGTCTTCAGTTCGATAAATTGGCACGTGTCCCGAAGCAGTTGGCTTTGTGGATGAAGTACATTGAGTTGTCCGGATGGACGCAGGATGGAACAGAATTAAAGGAAGTTTCCAAAAAGGCCCTGTTGCAGGCAGCCGGTGTTTCTCTTGCTGTATTGAATGGGCTGATTGAAAAACAGGTTCTTGAAGTGTATAATCAGGAGATAGGACGGTTGATCGAAACTTCCCGTCAACTGGTGGCTTTGAATCCATTGAGTGAAGCGCAGCAGCGTGCTTATGCCGGAATACTGAATTGTTTTTGCGAGAAAAGTGTATGTCTGCTACATGGGGTAACTGCCAGTGGGAAGACCGAAATCTATATTCATCTGATAGAACAGGTTTTGAAGGCAGGAAAGCAAGTTTTGTATTTATTGCCTGAGATAGCTTTGACGACACAGATTACCGAACGTTTGCAGCGTGTGTTTGGTTCTCGTTTAGGCATTTATCATTCCAAATTTCCGGATGCCGAGCGTGTGGAAATTTGGAAGAAACAATTGTCGGAACACGATTATGATGTGATTTTGGGAGTGCGTTCATCTGTATTTTTACCTTTCCGCCGGTTAGGATTGGTCATTGTAGATGAAGAACACGAAGCAACTTATAAACAGCAGGATCCTGCTCCCCGTTATCATGCACGCAATGCAGCCATCATGCTTGCATCCATGTTTGGTGCGAAAACTTTGTTGGGAACGGCTACTCCGGCTATTGAAACTTATTACAATGCCCTGAATGGAAAATACGGTCTGGTAGAGCTGAAGGAACGTCATCAGAATATTCTTTTGCCACATGTGGAGTTAGTAGATATAAAGGAACTTGCTCGTAAGAAACGGATGACTGCTCAGTTTTCTCCTTTACTTTTGCAAAAAGTACGTGAAGCATTGGAACAGAAAGAACAAGTCATTTTATTTCAAAATCGGAGAGGCTTTGCTCCTATGATAGAATGTCGTACATGTGCATGGGTGCCCAAGTGCAAGAACTGTGATGTCAGTCTTACTTATCATAAAGGATTAAACCAGTTGACTTGTCACTATTGTGGCTATACGGAAACCGTACCGAAATCATGTCCGGCATGTGGAGGAACGGAACTGGTAAACCGGGGATTTGGAACCGAAAAGATAGAAGATGATATGAAGGTCCTGTTTCCCGATGCCCGTATTGCCCGGATGGATTTGGATACGACACGTACCCGTACGGCCTACGAAAAGATTATTGCCGATTTTGAAGAGCAGCGCACAGATATTCTGATTGGTACACAAATGGTATCGAAGGGGCTGGATTTCGATAAGGTGAGTGTAGTAGGTATATTGAATGCTGATTCGATGTTGAACTATCCCGATTTCCGTTCTTATGAACGTGCTTTCCAGTTGATGGCTCAAGTAGCAGGGCGTGCCGGGAGAAAGAATAAACAAGGTCTGGTCGTGTTACAGACAAAGTCGCCGGAGTTGCCTGTCATTCATGAAGTGATGACGAATGATTATTCCAGAATGTATCAAGAGCAGATTGATGAACGGGAATTATTTCATTATCCACCTTTCTACCGCTTGGTATATGTGTATCTGAAGCACCGTAAAGAAGATGTGCTTGGACAAGCTGCCGATTTGATGGCTGCTTATCTGCGAAGCGGGCTGGGAAGTCGAGTCTTAGGACCTGACAAGCCTCCTGTATCGCGTATACAGACCTTATTTATCCGAAAAATAATAGTCAAGGTGGAACAGACTGCTTCGATGAAAAAAGTGCGTGATTATTTAACTCAAGTACAGCGCAGCATTATGGAAGATGAACGCTTCCGCTCGCTGACGGTTTATTATGATGTAGACCCGATGTAAAATATAGTTTATGAAAAAGGTAGAATTAGATGTACATACACATACAGTAGCAAGTGGACATGCTTTCAGTACTTTGCAGGAAATGGCACAGGCTGCTGCAGAGAAAGGATTGAAAGTATTGGGTATCACAGAGCATTCGCCGGGTATTCCAGGAACGTGCAATCCTATTTATTTCCGTAATTTGCATGTAGTGCCTCGTCGGATGTATGGTATTGAATTATTATTAGGAGCAGAAATTAATATTATAGATACAAAAGGTACACTCGACTTGGATGAAAAGACCATGCAAATGCTTGATATCCGTATTGCCGGTATTCATTCGTTGTGTTACAGTCAGGGTACAAGAGAAGAAAATACGCAAGGTATGATAAATGCCATTGCTAATCCATATACTCATATTATCAGTCATCCGGGTGACGGAACAGCCCAGCTCGATTTTGAGCCTATTGTACTAGCCGCAAAAGAATATCGTACTTTGTTGGAAATCAACAATAGTTCATTGAAACCTTGCCGGAATAAAGCAGAGGCGAGAGGTAATAATTTAGAGATACTTCGCCTTTGTAAGAAATATGAAGTACCGGTTATTTTAGGAAGTGATGCACATATTTCTTTTGATATTGCCACTTATGACTATGTGTGGCAACTGGTGGATGAAACAGGCTTTCCGGAAGAACTGATAATGAACCTGAGTGTAGAAAAGTTTAAAGATTATCTGAATATAAAATAAGCATGAAGCGAATACTCTTTGTTTGTTTAGGAAATATCTGCCGGTCTTCATCGGCAGAGGAAATTATGCGTACATATATTAAAAGAGCCGGACTGGAGCATGAAATTGAAGTTGATTCGGCTGGTATCAGCAGCTTTCACCACGGTGAGCCGGCTGACGAGCGGATGCGGGCACATGCTGCACGGCGTGGCTATCACATTACTCATCTGTCCCGTCCGGTACGTACAGAAGATTTCTATAATTTTGACCTGATTCTTGGTATGGATGATCGCAATATCGATGCGTTGCGTGAAAAAGCACCGGATGTTGAGTCAGAACGTAAAATTCAACGAATGACTGATTATTGTCGGGTAAAGGTTGTGGATTATGTCCCCGATCCTTACTATGGTGGTGCGCAGGGATTCGAAAATGTACTCGATATTTTGGAAGATGCCTGCGAAGGCTTATTGGATGCTGTAAAACAATAGTTTTTGCATTTTAGGGCAAGTTTTTAAACAAACTGCTTATACGAAAATAAGGGTTGATTTACGTTACTTGTATCGAAGGCCGATGATACAAGTATCGTAAGCTAACGATACAAGTATCGAATGCTGATGATACAAGTCACGTTTTCGAATGTAATAACAGGGAATTTAAAACTCTATCAGACAGCATGAATTACTTTTAAATAAAAATGCCTTCATACTTTTTGATATGCTTTATTTGAAGCAAATAGAGTATGAAGGCATTTCTTTTATTTCTTAAGTTCCGGATAACTGATACGTGTGTGGTACATTGTTTTCAGTTTTTCCTTGAATACAGTTTTTACAGTGGCTATGTCTTTAAAAGTAATCGGACATTCTTTAAAATAGCCTTCTTGTACCTGACTGTCTATAATCTTGTCGACTAATGCCGAAATGCTTTCTTCTGTATATTCCGGTAAGCTGCGTGAAGCTGCTTCTACCGAGTCTGCCATCATCAGAATAGCCTGCTCTTTGGTAAACGGATTGGGACCGGGATACTGGAAAGCTGTTTTATCGACTTCTTCATCCGGGTGTTCGTTCTGATATGAAATATAAAAATATTTGGTAAGTCCAGCTCCATGATGAGTACAGATAAAGTCTTTTATAACCGTAGGAAGATTATACTTATCCGCCAGTTTCATTCCATCCGTAATATGGCTGATGACAATCTGAGCACTTTGTTTATAAGTCAATTGGTCATGAGGATTGACACCTGATTGATTCTCTGTAAAAAAGGCAGGATTGAGCATCTTACCTATATCGTGATACATAGCTCCGGTACGTACCAGTTGGCTGTTGGCTCCGATGCGGTTAGCAGCAGCAGCAGTGAGGTTAGCCAATTGTAAGGAGTGCTGGAAAGTACCGGGTGCTACTTCCGACATCTCCCTCATTAGTTTGTTGTTGATGTTGGAGAGCTCTACTAATGTTACGTTAGAAGTGAATCCGAAGGTCTTTTCCAATATAAACAGCAACGGATAAGTGAATAGAAGCAGAATTCCATTCAGGATAAAATTGATATACATATTCGTGCTGAGTTGTGCTATCGTACTGACGTGAATAAGGTCTAGTGCCAGATAGAGAATCGCATAAGACAGTGTTACGATAAAAGCACTTCGCAGAAGTTGCGACCGTTGTGATAATTCCCGAAGACTATAGATACCTGCCATACCTGCTACGGTTTGAAGTAAGATAAACTCATGCGGCGTACGCAGTACAATAGAGCATAGCAATATGGAGGTGATATGTGCCATAAAAGCGGTGCGGGAGTCGAGGAAAATACGTATAATAATCGGTATCATGGCGAAAGGAACAATATATACATTAAGAAAAGCGTGTTCTACCATGATAAACGATATGATGGGGAAGATGACGATAATGCTGAAGAGCAGATATAGACATCGTTTCCGGCTATAATAATCTTTGCGGAAAAGTTCCAGATAGGTAAAGAAAATACCAATGAGAATCGCTACAAACAAGATTTGTCCGAAGAGAGTAAGACGTTTCTCGGTAGTGGTCTCGCTTCGTTTGCTCCATTCTTTTTGGAGTGACTTTAAGATGTTGTAGGTTTGCTGGTTGATAATTTCTCCCCGGTCAATAATCTTTTGTCCGTTCATGACGAAACCACTGGCCCAGGAAATGTTTGACAGCAAATCCTGCTTCGCTGATTCCGATTTCTCTGCATCGTAAATCAAATTAGGAGCAATGTAATTGTTCAGGTTACAGAGCTGTAGCATCCGTTTGTTGTAATGGATTGTATCAGACTTGATAAGTGCTTCATAAGCCTGTTTAATTGTATACAGATTGTTTATATCTCGTTGACTTGATATGTTTCTGTCCACAATCCGTATATGGAAAAAACTGTCTTTCCGCAAATTGGACAAATCATTGACACCGATTACTCCTTGTTCATATATTTCTTTCAATAGTCGTTCAATGTGATTTCTATATGTTGGATTGGGGATAATACGATAGAGGGTGCTGGCATAGTCATCTTTGAATTTTTTTATCATTTCATCACCAATTCTTTTATCTAGTCCATAGTAAGGACGATAGGCAGCCATTACACTGTCTTGCTCGTGCTGTACTTGTTGCTCTTCTTTGTAGATTGGAAAATCGAATGAGGCTTGAAGCAGTCCGTATTTCCAGGGCTTGTTAATGTCAAACTGATAATTGAATTTCCCTTCCCGTGGCAGGAAATAGACGAGCAGGGTTACTGTAGCTAGAAAAATAATGCTTTTATATAGCAGTTCCTTGTATGAGAACTGCCTTTCGGTCTGGAAACTTTTCATAATGAAGTATATTTTGGGTGCAAAATAAGAAAAAAACGGGAAAATTAGCTTAATTTTGCACTGTATTTTTAGATAGAAACCACTATGTCAGAAAGAAAAGTAAGAGTTCGTTTTGCACCTAGCCCTACTGGTGCATTGCATATCGGCGGTGTACGTACTGCCTTGTATAACTATCTGTTTGCCCGCCAGCATGGTGGAGATTTGATTTTCCGTATCGAGGATACAGATTCAAACCGTTTTGTTCCGGGAGCAGAAGAATACATTCTCGAATCTTTTAAATGGTTAGGTATTCATTTCGATGAAGGGGTAAGTTTCGGAGGAAATTATGGTCCATACCGCCAGTCGGAGCGTCGCGATATTTATAAGAAATATGTACAGGTATTGCTGGATAACGGAAAGGCTTATATTGCTTTCGATACTCCGGAAGAACTGGATGCAAAACGTAAGGAAATTCCTAACTTCCAGTATGACGCATCTACTCGTGGTAGTATGCGCAACTCTCTTACCATGAGTAAGGAAGAAGTGGATGCACTCATTGCAGAAGGTAAACAGTATGTAGTTCGTTTCAAGATTGAACCGAATGAGGATGTACATGTACACGATATTATTCGAGGAGAAGTTGTGATTAATTCATCTATTTTGGATGATAAGGTGCTGTATAAATCGGCAGATGAACTTCCTACCTATCACTTGGCCAATATTGTAGATGATCATTTGATGGAAGTTTCTCATGTAATTCGTGGAGAAGAATGGCTTCCTTCTGCACCTTTGCATGTGCTGTTGTATCGTGCGTTTGGCTGGGAAGATACGATGCCGGAATTTGCTCACTTGCCTCTGTTGCTGAAGCCGGATGGAAATGGTAAACTGAGTAAGCGCGATGGTGACCGTTTGGGATTCCCTGTATTCCCATTGGAATGGCATGATCCGAAAACTGGAGAAGTTTCTTCGGGATATCGTGAATCAGGTTATTTGCCGGAGGCAGTAATCAACTTCCTTGCTTTGCTGGGATGGAATCCGGGTAATGACCAGGAGCTGATGTCGATGGATGAACTGATCAAATTGTTCGACCTGCATCGTTGTAGCAAAGCTGGTGCTAAGTTCGATTACGAAAAAGGTAAATGGTTTAACCACGAATACATCCTGATGAAGAGCGATGAAGAGATTGCCGGATTGTTTATGCCAATTCTCAAAGAACATGGAATAGAAGCTCCTATGGAAACAGTGGTAACTGTAGTAGGATTGATGAAGGGACGTGTCAGCTTTGTGAAGGAATTGTGGGAAACTTGTAAATTCTTCTTTGTTGCTCCTGTAGAATACGATGAGAAGACCGTAAAGAAACGTTGGAAAGAAGATTCTGCAGAACGTATGTTGGAATTGGCCGACTTACTGGAATCATTAGATGATTTCTCATTGGCTCATCAGGAAGAAGTTGTGATGAAGTGGATTGAAGACAAAGGCTATCATTTGGGTAACATTATGAATGCGTTCCGTCTTACATTGGTTGGTGAAGGTAAGGGACCTCATATGTTTGATATTTCTGCTGTATTGGGAAAGGAAGAGACCGTAAGACGTATGCGTCGTGCTGTAGAGGTACTCAAATAAAAACCAAGTGTGATGATTTATAATCTGATTATATTTCTTTATGTAAGTGCAGTCCGTTTGGCTGCACTTTTCAGTGAAAAAGTATCAAAGATGGTGAAAGGACAGAAAGAGTCCTTTTCCATCTTGAAACAGCATATAGACCCCTCTGCCCGCTATTTATGGTTTCACGCTGCCTCTTTAGGTGAATTTGAGCAAGGGCGTCCTCTTATAGAAGCAATCCGGAAACAATATCCGGACTACAAGATTTTGCAGACTTTCTTTTCTCCATCAGGCTATGAAGTGAGAAAAGACTACAAAGGAGCCGATGTGGTTTGCTATCTGCCACTTGATACACCGGGAAATGTAAAGAAGTTTATCGACCTGGCACATCCGTACATGGCTTTCTTTATTAAGTATGAGTTTTGGAAAAATTATCTGGAAGAATTACATCGCCGCCAGATTCCGGTGTATAGCGTATCCTCTATCTTCCGTCCGGGACAAATCTTTTTCCGCTGGTATGGAGGATGCTATAAGGATGCCTTGAAAAGTTTTACTCACCTTTTTGTACAGAACGAAGAGTCGGTACATTTGTTGAAAACGATTGGCATATCCAATACCACAATAGTGGGAGATACCCGCTTCGACCGTGTACTGGAAATCTGTAATCAAGCCAAAAATCTTCCTTTGGTAGAGCAATTCAAAGGAAATGCGCTGACCCTTGTGGCTGGTAGTTCATGGGCACCGGATGAAGATATTTTTATACCTTACTTCAACAGTCATCCGGAGATGAAGCTGATAATAGCTCCTCATGTAATCAGTGAAAGCCATTTGAAAGAAATTATGGCGAAATTGAAACGTCCTGTGGTGCGTTATACTGAGGCGACAGAAGAAAATGTGAAACAGGCAGATTGCTTGATTATCGATTGTTTTGGACTTCTTTCTTCTATTTATCGTTACGGAGAAGTTTCCTATATAGGAGGAGGATTTGGCGTAAGTATTCATAATACACTGGAAGCTGCCGTTTACGGTATTCCTGTTGTTTTTGGACCTAACAATAAAAAGTTTCTCGAAGCACAAGGATTGAAACAATGCAAAGGTGGTTTTGAGATAACTGGAGCTGAAGAATTTAATGCCTTAATGGATAATTGGATAAAAGATCCTGCTTCTCTTGCTGCTTCTGGGAAAAATGCCGGAAACTATGTATCAGCCCATGCTGGTGCATTGGATAAAATAATGAAAACAGTACAGCTATAATATAGCTTTCAATATCATAGCCACAGAAACATGTTCTATTGTGTTTCTGTGGCTTTTTTAGTTTTCTATAGAAATAAATACTGATAAACTTTTTATTTATTTGTGTCTTGTCCGAAAGTTATAGCCCCCTGGGGTGTGGGCATATTATTTTCGTATAGTGCTTGTATGATTGTGGATGAAAGCATACGAAGTACTTTGCTGAGAGTTATAATATAGTAGGAGCCATATCGTTTCTTTTAAAAAAGCAATTTTCTAACACTATTTAAAGGCCTTTATGCTGGATTCTTCTAAAATAAAACTTATCTTAGCATAAACTTTAAAACTGATTCTTTTATCATGGGCAATAATAATTTTTATTGTGTAATTATGGCTGGAGGTATGGGGCGACGCTTTTGGCCTTATAGCCGTAAATCACTACCTAAACAGTTTCTTGACTTTTTCGGAACCGGACAAACGATGTTGCAGCAAACGTTTGAAAGATATAAACAGATTGTAGCGGTAGAGAATATTTATATCACTACACATCGTGATTATAAGGATTTTGTTTTGCAAATGCTTCCTGAAATAAAAGAAAATCAGTTGATTATTGAAGAAGAAAGAAGAAATACTGCTCCTTCTATTGCTTACGCTTCTCATGTAATACAGAAGATTAATCCTGATGCTACAATTGTAGTGGCACCGGCTGATCATTTGATATTAAATGTAGAACGCTTTCGGGAAGCTATTTTGAAAGGACTTGAGTTTGCTTCGCGTACGGATAAACTGATTACACTCGGTATAAAGCCGGCAAAGGCAGAAACAGGATATGGATATATACAAATTGATGAAGAGAAAGAGGGTGATTTCTTCAAGGTAAAGACCTTTATAGAAAAACCGGCAAAAGAATTTGCCGAGATTTTTGTGCAAAGCAATGAGTTCTATTGGAATTCAGGCATTTTTATCTGGCATGTGAATACCATTCTAAAAGCATTTCATGAAATGATGTCCGAAATCTGTCCACGTGTGGAGTGCGATGTACCCGACTTTACTTCTTGCCCTAATATCTCTATTGATTACAGTATCATGGAGAAGGCTAATAATGTGTATGTACAACTTTGCGATTTTGGATGGGCTGATTTAGGAACATGGGAATCGCTGTATGAAACGTCTCCTAAAGATCACGATAAGAATGTGATAATCAATAGTAATACATTACTGTACGATTGTAAAGATAATGTAGTTTTGATGCCGGAAGGTAAATTGGCTGTGATACAGGGATTGGAAGGATATTTGGTTGCAGCTCGCGATAATGTGCTTCTCATTTGTAAGAAAGATGATCATAATGCCATCCGTAAATTTGTAAATGATGTGGAAATGAAGTTTGGAGAAAAGTTCTCCTGATTCTTTATATGTAAGAAAAGACAAAGGGACTGTTTCGCAGCTTGCTGCCGGAACAGTCCCTTTGCCTTTCTAAAGTATCTTGTTATCTATTGGGTAGATTAGTATTCAAAAGTGATGCCTAAAGTGGGAAGCAATGTGCCACTTTCCTGCTTGATGTATTTCATTACATAGCGTTGTTCGGATGGAGCAGCCGAAGGATTTTCTATAGTACCTGTACTCATCAGCACGTCGGGTTGTTTCAGTTTGCTGGCAGTAATATTCTGTATGTCCAGATAGATTCCGAACATGCATTTCTTCCAGTAAAAAGTTTTATCTACACGGACATCCAGCTGTCCGAAGAAAGGAAGGCGTTCTGTATTGTACCGGCTGTAGTCATAGTATGCTTTTCCCTGTGCATTCCATGCTTCTACAAGTGACGACTTTTCTTCATCATATGGAGTATAAGGAGCTCCTCCTATGCAGCTTGCTTTCATTCCGATACTCCATTGTTTGGGAAGACTATAGGTACCACTCACATTGAAGATGAAACGGTTATCCCATGCCGATGCAATATAGCTTTCATTTTCTTTCGACTTGAATTCACTTTTAAAGAGGGTGAGGGAAGAAGATAGGTTCAGTTTCTGGGCCACTAACCACTTGAACATCATTTCTACCCCATAGGAGCGTCCTTCTGCATCCGATCGTAGTGCTTCGTTTCCTATTACCCCGTAGTCGTTACCTTTACAGGAAAGAGGGATTCCATCGTTTATGGAGAAAGGCATATGCTTGTATTGTTTGTGAAATCCTTCTATAGACAGTTCCATTGTTTCGTTAGGATTCCAAGACAGTCCGAGACTTTTTTGTGAAACAGATATATAGTCTAGATTCTGATTAGTGTAAGCCCGCCCGTCTTCTTTAAATCCTAAAGCAGTATATGGCGGAAGTTGATAATATTGTCCCAGATGTCCACTTAAGAACAGACCTTCTGCCAGCCGATAAGAAACAGAAAGGCGTGGAGAAAGCTGCTTCCACATTTCTTTCATTTTATCACTGTAATTATTGCCATCGGCCCGGACTCCCAGTGAAGCTGTAAACTTCTCGTCTGCCGAGGTATAATCTATTGAAGCAAATATTCCCCAGCGTAGCATATTCAGATTGGTCTTATAGTCGAACACATGAATTTGGTCTGTGAATAACTGCTGATAACTGTTCTGGTCATATTGTGAATAATTCAGTTCGGCTCCCAGATTTACTTTCCATACACTCCAGTTTGAAGTATTCTCCATTCTTATCTTGGTTTCCTGTTCTATGGAGCGGAGACGTAATGTCAGGTTGTCTTCCGAACTTTCATCATTATCCCGGTATTTCAGGTTACGGTTATTCAGATAACTGTGACTGACAGTAATGGTCTGTATATGCGGACCACCATAGTGGCGGTAGACACTTCCTAATGTAAATGTTTCCTGTTCTATTTTAGGCAAGTATCCCAATATATATTCGGCATCTTCACCTTCAATATCAAAGTTCAGTTTCATTCGGTCTATACCTCCCAGACCTAAAACTGTCAGCTCATGGTGCGGATTGAAGCGTGTTTTTATCTTAAAGGAAGCATCTGTATAAGCCGGAAGGAGAGGTAATCCCAGAACTTTGAACAGCATTTGCAGATAGGATTGGCGTACTGATACCAGATAAGATGTTTTTTTGCCTAAATGTCCGTTCGAGGTCAGGGCCACTTCCGAAGCTCCTAATGTGGCTTTTACGGAGTTGTGTTCCATATCTCCGTCTCGCAGACTGAAATCGAGTACAGAACTCAATGCATTTCCTCTGTTGGCCGGGAAGGCACCGCTATAAAACTCTACGCTTCGTATCAGGTCGGCATCAATCAGACCAACCGGACCTCCGGAGGCTCCTTGTGTGCTAAAATGGTTTATATTAGGTATTTCTACTCCGTCCAGATAGAAACGGTTTTCAGAGGGACCTCCACCACGGACAATTAAATCGTTACGGTATCCGATGGGAGAAAAGGCTACTCCCGGATAATTCTGTACAACACGGGATATATCGCGATTAGCTCCTGGAGCTTTTTCTATTTCTCTTAGCCCGATGACGCGTAGACTTACCGGACTTTCTGCTACTCTACGGAAAGGAGAAGCAGTGATGGTTACGGCATCTAAGGTCAGTTCATCTTCTTCCATCTCTATTTGAACATGTGGGGTAATATGATTTACCCGATATTCTGGAGTAAGTACGGTTTTGTATCCCAGGCTGGAAGCTTGTAGACGATAAATGCCGGGAGGTACCTGTTCTATAGTAAAATTTCCTTCAGAGTCGGTAGAGGCACCGGAGTTTAGTCCTACCACCAATACATTGACAAATTCCAACGGCTCGCGTGTTCGTTTGTCTATCACACTACCTTGTATTTTGTAAGTCTGTGCTAGGGAAGGGAGCCAGGATATGAGAAGAATAAATAACAGAAGGAAGTAGTTCTTTTTCATAGTGAATCTTTTTTGCAAAGATACGAAAAAAGCCATCCCAAACGGTAAGGGATGGCTTTCATATATAGTAAGGAGAAAAAATTATTGGGCATTATCTGTCCATGCTTGCTGAATAGCTTGAGCGATGGCTTTAAATTCTTCGTCGCTCAGTTTCAGTTTCGGATTAGAGAAGATCATATCCGACTCTTTTTGTATAGGAATCAGATGAATATGAGCATGTGGAACTTCAAGTCCGATGACAGCTTCGCCTACCTTTTTGCATGGAAATGCTTTTTGAATAGCTGCTGCAACATGTTTGGCAAAGATGTGCATAGCTGCAAGCTCTTCATCACTCAAGTCGAAAATATAGTCGACTTCTTTTTTAGGAACTACGAGTGTGTGTCCTTTTACCAGTGGATTGATATCCAAGAATGCGTAGAAATTTTCATTCTCTGCTACTTTGTAGCTGGGAATTTCACCTGCAATGATTTTACTGAATATTGTTGCCATAGTGGTATGGTATTAAAAAGGCAAGCCTGCATAAAGCAGACTTGCCTTTATTGATTAAAATGATATACCTGTAATTTCCAAGCTGATTTTACCCTGTGGAATAGTGATTTCTGCAATATCGCCTATTTTTTTGCCCAAAAGACCTTGTGCAATAGGAGTAGTAACAGAGATCTTACCCTGTTTAAGATTTGCTTCACTTTCTGATACGATAGTGTAAGCCATTTTCATGCCGGTCTTTACATTCTTCAACTCAACACGAGTCAGGATCTGTACAGTATCGGCTTTCAACTTGGAAGTATCGATGATTTTTGCGTCGCCGATAGTTGCTTTCAGCTGGTTGATTTTCATTTCCAACAAGCCTTGTGCTTCTTTTGCTGCATCGTATTCTGCATTTTCCGACAAGTCTCCTTTGTCACGAGCCTCGGCAATAGCAGCTACGATTTTCGGGCGCTCTACCGATTCTAAGTGTTTTAATTCGGCAACCAGTTTCTGGTAGCCTTCTTCTGACATGTAAGCCATAATTTTCTCCTTTTTTATTTGTTATTACTAATTTTTCTATCCTATAAACAAAAAAGAATCCCGACATGTAAACAATGCCGGAACCCTTTCTTATTTTGTATCTTTGACAAAGATAGGTCTTTTTATAATATCTGTCAAGTATATAATCGAGCTATTTTAGCATGCTTTTCAACATATTATAATAATTTCTTAATTGCTTCTTCCAAATTGGTTTTTTCGCCGATTCTTACACTTAACACATTCTCACGGTTCACAAGAAAAGCTGTTGGAAGCTGTGTTACTCCATATATGTTTGCATAAGTTGAGTATGGTCCTTGTGGGTCGCGTACGCAAATCCATGGCAGATTATCGGATGCTGTTTTCCAGAAGTGTTCGTCTGTATCCAATGAAACCTGATAGATTTCCAAGCCCTGTGAAGCATATTTCTGATATAATTCGCGAAGTGCCAAATTGTGTGCTCCCGATGCTGCGTTGGCATACACTGTAAAGTCTATCAGCACGACCTTTCCTTTTAAATCGGTCAGATGTCGGATATTTCCTTTTATGTCCATAAGAGGAATATCAATGATAGAGGCCTCCTGTATTTTGTCTTCAGGAATTTCCAGAGGTTTGGCTTGTGGAGTACGGGTATTTTTCATTCCCTTGATTACCATGTTGTACAGATTGCGGGAACGGTCTGCATGAGGATACATGTTGTTCAGACTGGTAGCTACAGCAGCAAAGCATTTGATGTCTTCTTTGTCGTTCAACGGGTCGAAAATCATCAGTCCGTTGAGCTGCTGGAACAGGGCAAAGTAAGAATACGGTTTGTTAGGACCGATAAAGATGTAATTCTTCTTTACCTTTTCCTTATAGGCATTTACCATTTGTTGCAGGCTGTCCTGTACCACTCCGATGGGAAGTCCTGATTTTCCTAATTGATTGACTTTCTGCTGTAAGTTTGCTTGCAACAGGACCAGCTCTTTAATCTTTTCGTTATTTTCTGAATTCTCAATCTGATAATCGGTTGCGAATTTATTGAAGTCGGCATGAATAGTGACGGTTTCCGTAGAATCAACGGTAAAGTTGATTACCTGCTCTCCGATGCGTAAACGGTAAAAGTCGGGTGATTCGGGACGTGCACCTGAAAAAGAAAATGCACCTTTGTCATTAAGTTTAACGGAGTCGATGGTTACGATACCTTCCAGACCTGTTTGTTCAAAATACAACATTTTGTCTGTAGCTTGTGCTACTTCACCTTCTACTTTAAAAGCAGGTTCGTTGTTGCAGGCAACCAGCCCTGCCGACAGCAATGCGGCTGCGATATAAGCATTTTTCTTCATTATCAGTTCTCATTATATTCGATTTGCAAAGATACGGCTTTTCATGACTTCACAAAGTTTTTACTGTTTCTTCTTGCTTTTCTCCTCTGTTTTTGCCTTGAAAATCATCAATAAATATATAAAAACAGATTATAAATGAAAGTTTTATCTAATTCCCTCCTTTGTTAATATATAAATGCCTATCTTTGCGCGTATTTATGATGAATTTACATTAAAACATTTTTTATGATCAATCCTATTGTTAAGACGATCGAGTTGGGTGATGGAAGAACCATTACGCTCGAAACGGGAAAGCTAGCAAAACAGGCAGATGGTGCTGTTATGCTACGCATGGGTAACACCATGTTGCTGGCTACTGTTTGTGCAGCAAAAGATGCAGTTCCCGGTACAGATTTTATGCCGCTTCAGGTGGAGTATAAAGAGAAATATTCAGCGTTCGGACGTTTTCCTGGAGGTTTTACCAAACGTGAAGGAAAAGCTTCGGATTATGAAATTCTGACTTGCCGCCTTGTAGACCGTGCATTACGTCCGTTGTTCCCGGACAACTTCCATGCAGAAGTATATGTAACAATTAATATGTATTCGGCAGATGGAGTGGATATGCCGGATGCTTTGGCTGGTCTGGCTGCTTCTGCAGCTTTGGCTGTATCAGATATTCCGTTCAACGGTCCGATTTCAGAAGTTCGTGTGGCACGTATCGACGGACAGTTCGTTATCAATCCTACTTTCGAAGCATTGGAAAAAGCTGATATGGATTTGATGGTAGCCGCTACTTATGATAACATCATGATGGTAGAAGGTGAAATGAACGAAGTTTCTGAACAAGACCTGCTCGAAGCAATGCGTTTCGCACACGAAGCAATCAAAGTACACTGTAAAGCACAGATGGAACTGATGGAAGAAGTGGGCAAGACTGTAAAACGTGAATACTGCCACGAAGAAAACGACGAAGATTTGCGCAAGGCGGTTCACGAAGCTTGCTATGCAAAGGCATACGAAGTTGCAGCTTCTGGTAACAAGAACAAACACGAACGTCAGGATGCTTTCGATGCTATTTGTGAAGAATTCAAGGCTCAGTTTACTGAAGAAGAACTTGAAGAAAAAGAAGGCATGATAGACCGTTACTACCATGATGTAGAAAAAGAAGCAATGCGCCGCTGCATCTTGGACGAAGGCAAACGTCTTGACGGCCGTACTACTACAGAAATCCGTCCTATCTGGTGCGAAGTAAGTCCGCTGCCTGGTCCTCACGGATCTTCTATCTTTACACGTGGTGAAACTCAGTCTTTGAGTACTGTAACATTGGGTACTAAGTTGGACGAAAAGATTGTAGACGATGTACTCGATCAGCATAAGGAACGCTTCCTGTTGCACTATAACTTCCCTCCATTCTCTACAGGTGAAGCAAAAGCACAGCGCGGTGTAGGCCGTCGTGAAATCGGTCACGGCCATTTGGCTTGGCGTGCGCTGAAGGGACAGATTCCTGCAGATTATCCTTATAGTGTACGTGTGGTTTCCGATATCCTGGAATCAAACGGTTCTTCTTCTATGGCTACTGTATGTGCCGGAACATTGGCACTGATGGATGCCGGTGTACCTATCAAGAACCCGGTATCTGGTATTGCAATGGGATTGATCAAGAATGCTGGAGAAGAAAAATATGCCGTATTGTCTGATATTTTGGGCGATGAAGACCACTTGGGTGATATGGACTTTAAAGTAACCGGAACTAAGAATGGTATCACTGCTACTCAGATGGATATCAAGTGCGACGGTTTGACTTACGATATTTTGGAAAAAGCATTGCTTCAGGCTAAACAAGGTCGTGAATACATCTTGGGTAAACTGACCGAATGTATTGCTGAACCACGTGCAGAACTGAAACCGCATGCTCCACGTATTGAAACAATGACTATTCCGAAAGAATTTATCGGTGCTGTAATCGGTCCGGGCGGAAAGATCATTCAGGGTATGCAGGAAGAAACCGGTGCTACTATTACCATTGAAGAAGTAGATGGAGTAGGACGCATTGAAGTTTCTGGTAACAATAAACAGGCTATCGACGATGCAATGCGTTTGATTAAGGGTATCGTTGCAGTGCCTGAAATCGGTGAAGTATACAAAGGTAAGGTACGTTCTGTAATGCCTTACGGTGCATTTGTAGAATTCTTGCCGGGTAAAGATGGCTTGCTTCATATCTCTGAAATCGACTGGAAGCGTCTGGAAACAATCGAAGAATCTGGTCTGAAAGAAGGTGACGAAATTGATGTGAAGTTGCTGGATATCGATCCGAAGACCGGTAAATTCAAACTTTCTCATAAGGTGTTGTTACCTAAACCGGAAGGTATGAATGCGGGTGAAGGACAGCCTAAACGTGAAAGACGTCCTCAGCAGAACAAAGAGCAGAAATAAACTTTTGTTTATATAGGTGTAGTAAAGATTCCCTGATCGGTATTCGATTAGGGAATCTTTTTTTGTTTCTATTGTCTCGGATAATTTGCTTGTGAGCAATTTCAATGGTAGCTGATGAGTGTTATAATCGTCGTCGCCGACTTTACAAACGGCGGCGACGGCTGTATGGCCGATGTCGCTGAATTTGTAGCCGACGCCGCTGTTTATAGATTGCAGGCAATGCCGAATTATTTTATTCTTGGTTGTGCTGTATTTATGTAATAGGAGAAGGGGAAAGGTATAAAATAAAACAAGGCTGCTTTCGTATGAAAACAGCCTTGTTTCGTGGTATAATGCAATTTATTCTTCTACTACCTGGAAGTCTTCCTTGCCTACTCCGCAAACGGGGCATACCCAATCTTCTGGAATATCTTCGAATGCAGTTCCCGGTGCGATACCGCTTTCCGGATCACCTGTTTCAGGATCATATACCCAGTCGCATACAGTGCAAATGTACTTTTTCATAATCTATCTTTATTTTTGAGTTAATATTAATAATACTGTCTTATCTAAAAACAAATATAGAAAGAATTTGTTTACTGTCTATCTTTTAATAAAATCTTTTTTAACTCATAAACTCCTTCCGAAGCTCCTTTTCGAATCACATTGACTTGTCTGCCGGAGTTGATTTTTACTTCTTTCGGGTCGATCAGGTACACCGGTACTCCATAAGGAACATAATTCAGTAATCCTGCGGCCGGATATACGTTGAGTGAGGTGCCGATGATAACGAAGATATCCGCCTGCTCGGTATAATGAATAGCTGTTTCAATCATAGGAACGGCCTCGCCAAACCATACTATAAACGGACGGAGTTGTGATCCGTCTTCTGCTGTATCGCCCATTTTGACTTCATACTGTTCGGGCTTAAGCTCTTTAATATAGTTCGGGTTATTAGGCTGATAACTCGAAGTGACTTTGGTCAGTTCACCATGCAGATGGACTACGTGTGTACTTCCGGCCCGTTCATGCAGATTATCTACATTCTGTGTAATGATGGTTACATTGAAGTTTTGTTCCAGCTCCGCGAGTAACTCGTGTCCCCGGTTAGGTTTCACCTCAAGCAATTGTTTACGCCGTTCGTTGTAGAAGTCTATTACCAGTTTAGGATTTGCTGCATATCCTTCGGGAGTGGCGACTTGTTCTACCGGATATCGTTCCCACAGTCCGTCGGAATCGCGGAATGTACTGATACCACTTTCGGCACTCATACCGGCTCCTGTTAATACAACTAAGTTTTTCATCTTTATACCTTTATTTATATAATACACAAAAATAAGAAAATTTAATCGCTTAAAGCGGCTCATATTCAAAGAAAAAAGATACCTTTGCCACGTTTGTTAAAAAGAACGATATATTAAATAAAATTCAATCATGGATAAATTCAGTTACGCCATTGGTCTGGGAATAGGCCAGAACTTACTGAGCATGGGTGCTCGCGGTATTGAAGTAAACGACTTTGCACAGGCTATCAAAGACGTATTAGAGGGAAACCAGACAGCTATCACGCATACAGAAGCTCGTGAAATTGTAAATAAGTATTTCACAGAATTGGAAGAAAAAATGAATGCGGAGAATATTGCTAAAGGAAAAGCATTCCTCGAAGAAAACAAGAAGAATCCTAATATTGTAACATTGCCAAGCGGATTGCAGTATGAAGTGATTACTGCAGGAAACGGTAAAAAACCTAAAGCTACAGACCGCGTACGTTGTCATTACGAAGGTACTTTGATCGACGGAACATTGTTCGATAGTTCTATCAAGCGTGGCGAACCGGCTGTATTTGGCGTAAATCAGGTAATCAAGGGATGGGTAGAAGCTTTGCAGCTTATGTCGGAAGGTGCAAAATGGAAACTGTATATTCCTTCTGATCTGGCGTATGGTGCACAAGGTGCCGGAGAAATGATTCCTCCTCACAGCACACTGATTTTCGAGGTTGAATTGATAGAAGTATTATAATTAAAAATATAAAAATAAAAGGTAATGAAAAAAGGTACAGTAATAATGATGCTGGCTGCAGCAGCAGGTTTGGCATCATGTAGCTCTCAGGGCCCAAAGGCAAATATGAAAAGTGATGTAGATACTTTGTCTTATATGTTGGGTATGACTAACTCTCAGGGATTGATGGACTATGCTACCGGACGTTTGGGAGTAGATTCTGCTTATGTAGCAGACTTTATCAAAGGTATCGAACAGGGTACTACTGTAGAAGATGCTAAACAGAAAGCATATTTGGCTGGTATGCAAATTGGTTTGCAGATTAGCGGTGATATGTTTGACGCCATCAATAATCAGGTATTCAGAGGTGATTCTGTAAACAAATTGAACAAAGAAAACTTCTTGGCAGGTTTTATTTCTGCAGTAAAAGAAAAAGGACTTGTATCTGCTGATTCTGCAAGAATGTATGTTCAGGAACGTACAGAAGCAATCAAAGAAAAAGCATTGGCAGAAAAATATGCTGACTACAAGAAACAGAACGAAGATTTCTTGGCAGAAAACAAAGGTAAAGAAGGAGTTAAGACTACACCAAGTGGTTTGCAGTATAAGGTGATTACAGAAGGTAAGGGTGAAGTGCCTGCCGATACTTCTCGTGTAAAAGTTCACTATAAAGGTACTTTGATTGACGGTACTCAGTTCGATAGCTCTTACGACCGTAAGGAGCCTACAACTTTCCGTGCTAATCAGGTAATCAAAGGTTGGACAGAAGCTTTGACTATGATGCCTGTAGGTTCTAAATGGGAACTTTATATCCCGCAGGAATTGGCATATGGTTCAAGAGAAGCTGGTAACATCAAACCTTTCTCTACATTGATTTTCGAAGTAGAATTGCTGAGCATCGAAAAGTAATTTAGCTTTAAAATATAAATAAGGAATCTGCAGACTGTTTTCAATGGTTTGCAGATTCTTTTTTATATAAAGTGATGTGTTTTGTCTTTCTGATGAAGAAAATGAGGATATTTTTATTCTTTTGGAAGAAAAAGTCCCGATTTGTTTTGCAGGAATAAAAAAAGTTCTTACCTTTGCAGCGCATTAGAGAAATGCCCAGATGGCGGAATCGGTAGACGCGCTGGTCTCAAACACCAGTGGAGTAACATCCATCCCGGTTCGACCCCGGGTCTGGGTACAAGAAAGAAAGCTAAGTATTTGATAATCCAATACTTAGCTTTTTCTTTTGCTTGAATTTTCCCCACATTTTCCCCACACGTGCAAAAAATATAGCAGTAAGTCATTATTTCTTTTGGTTGA
>UQPQ01000044.1 GCA_900542985.1 uncultured Bacteroides sp. | reverse complement strand
TGTTGCTCAGGAACTTATAAATAAAGTTAAATTATAGTGTTGCGGAATTAAGGTAGCTTATTTTGTATTTATGGAATCCCTGAAAATTAAGAATAATATTTTCAGGGATTTTTATTACCTGTCTTCTTATGGAAAATAGTCGCATTAGTAAATTGTAGAATATATAATTTGTAATGGATATTATTTTTTGCTTTTAGTAGCAAATTCTGTTTGTTTAGTTCGTAATTTTCTCCATTTAGTCCTGAATGGTGGTATTGTTGTAAATTTCTTTTTAAAGAATTTTATACTTTTGCAAATAATTTAAAACAATGTTGGATATATTATTATGAAAATCGTTAATTGCAAAAGGATTTGTCTGATTGCGGGATTAATATATGGGGGAATGAACATTCACGCCCAGTATTTGCGTACTTCTTATTTTATGGAAGGAACGAGTTATCGTTTGCAGATGAATCCTGGTTTACAACCTACCCGTGGCTATTTTAACTTTCCTGTGATTGGCTCGCTTAATGTAGCTGCGTCTTCTAATGTGTTGGGGACAAATGATATTATTGATATTCTTGATTCTAAAGAGGATTTGTTTACCAATGATAAGTTGTATAATCGCTTGAAACCAGATAACCGGCTGAATGTGAACTTCAATACAGATATTCTATCATTTGGATGGTATAAAGGAAAAGGTTTCTGGTCTGTGAATGTAGGACTTCGTACTGATATAGGGGCTTCACTTACCAAGTCTATGTTTGAGTATATGCGGAATATTGATGGATTCAATATTGAAGAGGGAGGAGTCCATTCTTATGAATTAGGAAACCAAAGAGTCAATATAAATGCTTATGCAGAAGTCGGTCTTGGATACTCTCGTCCTATTACGGATAGGTTGACTATTGGTGGACGTGTAAAGGCTTTATTGGGAGTTGCTCATGCCGAAATGGAGGTAGAACGCTTTGATGTGGATTTGGAGATGCCGGATATGGCGAATGTAGATCCTGAAAATTTGCGTCCGGAAGACTGGTATGGTAGCCAATATGCTTATAATGTAAAAGCAAATGTAACTACTTCTTTCTCCGGAGGAGGATTAGGCTTTAACGAAAATCAGCAAATTGATGGATTTGATTTTGATGGTGGCATTGGTATTGCAGGTCTTGGCTTTGGAGTTGATTTAGGTGCAAGTTACAAATTGTTGGATAATCTGACTTTGTCTGCTGCTGTATTGGATTTAGGTTTTATCAATTGGAAAAAGTCGGAAACAACAGTTGCTTCAGTCGAAAAATCTGCACAAGAAACTATTGATGAAAATAATTATAATCAGTTCTTGAGCAGTGATTTTCTTAACCTGGAGCGCTTTAATCTTACGCAAGATGAAGAAGCTGCTGCCTCCTACAAGACTCGTCTTTCATCTACTGTATTAGTGGCTGGTGAATATACTTTTTTTAATAATAAGTTAGGAGTAGGAGCGATGTATTCTGCTCGCTTTGTAGAACCTAAAACTTTGAATGAATTGACTCTGAGTCTGGCTTATCGTCCTAAAAACTGGTTTAATATAGCTGCAAGTTACTCTCCAGTTCAGGCAAATGGAAAATCTTTTGGAGTCGCTCTGAAATTAGGACCATTGTTTGTTGGAACAGATTATATGTATCTTGGAGGTAACTCTAATTCTGTGAATGGATTTATAGGTATTTCATTTCCATTAGGAAAGAAAAAAACAGAATCTATCTGATAGATTTTATTGAAGCGATTCGGATATAATACTGAAGGCTGTCTCTGTATTTATAGCTTTTTCTTGTCTGTCTCTTTAAATAATAAAGCTATAGCAGAGCAGCCTTCTCTTGTTTATACAGTAGGATTATATTCTTTTAGCAGCTTCCCTTCCAGAGTGTAGACGCGTACTGTTTCTTTTTCATACGTAGCAAACGTAGGTAGGTTTCCTCCTTTAGGGAAAGTAATGGAACCGGTATTGCAAATGACAGTACCGTTCTGCTCTTCCAATTTCCATAAATGGGTGTGTCCGTAAAAGAAATAGTCGGGATGTCCTTTCGGCATTTTATCTTCGTTGTAAATATGGCCGTGAGTGAGAAACAAGCGTTTCCCATTATCTACAAGAAGTGCATAGTCCGCCATTACGGGAAAGTCGAGTAGCATTTGGTCTACTTCCGATTCGCAGTTTCCGCGAACTGCTATAATTTGGTCGGCCATGTTGTTCAGACGCTCGGCTATCGCTTTGGGGTTTAATCCTTCGGGAACACTGTTTCGGGGACCATAGTTCAGAATATCTCCCAGTATGCAGAGCATATCACATTGCTGCTCATTATAAAAGTTTAATACGGTTTCTAAAGTAGGCAGAGAGCCATGAATGTCGGATACAATTAAATATTTCATTTTTCTTTTTTAGTTGATTTGAGTAGGCAAATATACTTGTTTTGGCTGATTTTATTGGGTAATAAAAGGAAATCTTGATCGAATGAAACCCTTCAAAAAACGTGACTTGTATCGTGAGCTTTCGATACAGGTATCGTTGCTTGTCGATACAAGTATCGTTGCCTTACGATACAAGTCACGTTTTTGAAGGGTAAAAGAGCACGGAAAACATGAATGCGATTATCGCATATCAATGATTTCGGCATTAGGATATTTTTTTGCGTCGAAACGGAAACTGGCTGCTGTCAGTCCCTGTACCGTTTTGTATGAACGTATAATAAATTTCTGCTGCTCGCCATTAGATTGTTTCACAGAAATGTCTGCTGGCTGATAAGCAGTTGAAATATGTAGAACGACCGACGAAATTTCATGATTGCCTGAAGTACGGGGAGTAAGCAGAATTTCGTAGTTCGACTTCCCTCCTTGGTTTTTAACTCCTTTGTACTGATAGTTATAATGTTGACGATAAGAGGTGAGGATGGCGTATGGATTTACGCTTTGCAGCTCTTCGGGAGTAGGAGTGGAGATTGTCACTTCTTCGTTTTCCTCTACGTAACTCCACTGAGTTTTTCCGTCAAACCAGCTTTTCACACCTCCGCAGTCCAGATAGAAGCAGGTGCCTTGCAGCATCAATGTACCTTCCTGGCTTCCTCCAAAAGTTAGACTTACTCCTTTAGACTGCTGGAAAACAGCAAGAGTTTTGTCTAAAATTTCACGGGCTTTGATGTCTTGTTGTGCAAATACCTGACCGATTCCTGTCAAAATCAGGCCTATTGCAAGCATATAAAGTTTCTTCTTCATTGTTTCAATTCTTTAAATTGTTCATACGCATTTCTAGATCGTTTTCGTCTATGCAAAGTACATCACGCGCTTTACTGCCATTGGCTGGACCTACTATACCGGCTCTTTCTAATTGATCCATAATGCGTCCGGCACGATTGTAGCCGATAGAGAATTTGCGCTGGATAAGAGAAGTTGAACCTTGCTGATGGTAAATAATCAGTCTGGCTGCTTCTTCAAACAGAGGGTCCAGACGGTTCATATCTACATCGCCTACTGTACTGCTTTCAGCATTTTCGTCAATGTATTCTGGTAACATGAAAGCTGTCGGATAACCCTGCTGGCGACTGATATAGTTGGCTATTTTTTCTACTTCCGGGGTATCCACAAATGCACATTGTACACGAACCGGATCATTGCCCTGTAAATAGAGCATATCTCCTTTACCGATGAGCTGCTGAGCTCCCGGACGGTCGAGAATCGTACGTGAGTCCATCATAGAAGCTACACGGAATGCAACTCGTGCCGGGAAGTTGGCTTTGATGGTACCGGTGATGATATTGGTTGTCGGACGCTGAGTTGCGATAATGGCATGAATACCAACAGCACGTGCCAGCTGTGCGATGCGGCAAATAGGTAATTCAACCTCTTTTCCGGCGGTCATAATCAAATCCCCGAACTCATCGATGATGATGACAATGTATGGCATAAACCGGTGTCCCTTTTCCGGATTCAGTTGCCGGTTGATGAATTTTGCATTGTATTCTTTGATATTTCGGCATCCGGCTTTACGCAATAAATCGTAGCGGGTGTCCATCTCTACACAGAGTGAATTGAGTGTCTGGACTACCTTTGTTACATCAGTAATGATGGCATCTTCTCCGTCGGGTAGTTTTGCAAGGAAATGCTTCTCGATGGGAGCATAGATGGCAAACTCTACTTTTTTGGGGTCGATAATGACGAACTTCAGTTCGCTGGGGTGCTTTTTGTACAACAACGATGTGACGATTGCATTTAATCCAACCGATTTACCTTGTCCGGTAGCACCGGCAACCAACATATGTGGTGCCTTAGCTAAGTCTACCATAAAGACTTCGTTGGTAATGGTTTTTCCCAGGGCAACAGGCAGGTCGAAAGTTGTTTCCTGAAACTTTTTGCTGGCCAGTATTGAGCTCATGGGTACAATGCGCGGATTGGCATTAGGTACTTCAATACCAATGGTTCCTTTTCCCGGTATGGGGGCGATGATACGTATGCCTAAAGCCGAGAGACTTAGGGCAATGTCGTCTTCCAGATTTCTGATTTTGGAAATACGTACTCCTTCTGCCGGAGTAATTTCGTACAACGTAATAGTAGGTCCTACGCTGGCCTTGATGGAACTGATTTCAATGCCGAAGCTACGTAATACCTTAATGATACGGTCCTTGTTGGCATTTTGTTCTTCCATATCAATGGTAGGCTCATGGTCTCCGTAAGAGTTGAGCAAATCGAGTGTCGGAAACTGATAATGTTCCAAATCCAGACGAGGGTTATAGGGTTGGCTAATTTCGCCATGATATTCTTCGTCTTCTTCGTTGTGGTTGTCATCTATCTCGAATGAAGGCTCTTCTAATTGCTGATTGGGCTGCAAATCTTCTTGTTCCATTTGCATAAGCATCAGATTTTCTTCCTCCTCATTGTCCTTTGTATGAGGATGGTTTGCAGGCTGTTCGTCGACAGTTAGTTCTATTTCGTTAGGCTTTGAGTCCGTGTAATTCCCATTTTCCGGCTCTGTATTTTTGTCTGTGTCGTCGTCGGTTGTGGGTAATGTCTCTTCTTGAATGGTATGAGATTCTTCTTTGTTTTCTCTTTCCTTCTTTATGGCTTGTGAGGCTTCAGATTGCACAGATTCTGCTCTTTCGTCAGTCATTTTTTTCTTTCGTTTGGGCAATGACGGATGAAATAGTTTGCGTACCATCTGAATGGTAGATTTGGAGAAAAATACACCTAATAAAATGGCGGTAATGAGTAATCCAAGCAGCAATCCTGAAGCTCCGATTTGTGAACATATCCATAGGCTGATGTTATATCCGTGTAGTCCGCCCGGATACAAGAAAGAATCCTGAAATGTCCCTTCAAACATGAAACCCAGGGCAATGGACAGCCATATCATCAGTAAAGAGCATCCGGTAAACCATTTCCGTAGTTTAAAATCGTATGCTTTCATTAGTTTCATACCTGTCACTATAAGAAATACGATAATTAAATAGGCAGAAATACCGAAGCAGTCATTGATTAGAAACTGTGATAATTGTGCTCCTCGGGCTCCGGCATAATTCTGGATGCGGTTTCCTGTTTCCAGCAATTCGCCAGGGTTGGGGTGTGAAAGTATACTTTGGTCATTTCCTCCTGTAAAAAAGAAAGAACTGAAAGCAAGCAACATATATACGCCAAAAATTACACAGAAAAGCCCGACTGTAAAATGAAAGGTCTCGCTTTTGATGGCTGTTACCACTTTCCCGGCACTGATAAATTTCTCTTCGCTGGTTTTGTTATCTGTTTTTTTCTTTGTCATAACACCTTATTTTATACATGCAAATGTACGAATAAAACTAAAACTGCGAAATTTTTTTCATACCTTTGCACCATAATATGGAGTTATGGAAAAGAACACAAAAATTATATTCGATAAGAATACAGTTGAATTTGTAACAGTGGCGGCTGAGTTCTGCGGATTCTTGGAACGGGCGCCTCAGATTTCCCGTCGTTCGTTTGTAGATAAGTCTCTTAAGTTGCTGCCTTTGCTTTATCTGAAGGCATCTTTGCTCCCTCAGGGAGAGCGGATGGATGAATTCGATCCGGAGTTGTTTGTCACAGAGGGAGACTATCAGCGCATATGTGGTGGAATTGCTGCGCTGCTGGGTGAAAAGGATGATTATCTGGAAGTGTTTCTTGATGATATGGCTTACAGTGATACTCCTATTAAACAGAATATTTCAGAAGGACTGGCAGACATTTATCAACCCCTGAAGGATTTTGTATGTGTGTATCAGTTAGGATTTGAGCAGACAATGAATGATGCCTTGGTTATTTGCCGTGAACAGTTCGCTGAATTTTGGGGGCAGCGTTTGGTTAATGTGATGCGTGCATTGCATACGGTAAAATATGCTGTAGGAGCGGAAGATGAAGAGGACGAATATTCTAATGCAACTTTGCATGGGGATGAGGAGTTCGATGAAAATGACTTGTACGAAGGGCTTGAAGCTGGAGAAGATGATGGTTTTGGAGACCGTTGGGAATAATGATGAAAAAACCCTTTACAGAAAACTTGGAATGATTGTATTACAGAATAAAATAAAAAAGCAGATAGTAGCCGAAATGCCGAAAGTGGTTTTCCCGGGGCGGATTTTTGTAGTCTATACAGAAACGGAAGCACGGAAAGCTGTTGATTATCTAAACAGGCATGAGGTGGTAGGAGTTGATACTGAAACGCGTCCTTCGTTCCGTCGGGGTACGACTCATCAGGTGGCATTGCTTCAGATATCTACACAGGATACATGCTTCCTTTTTCGGTTGAACCGTTTGGGATTGCCTGATTTTCTGGAAGATTTTCTTTTGAACGATGTGCTGAAGATTGGACTTTCGCTGAAGGATGACTTTGCCATGCTTCGCAAACGGAATAATAAAGATCCGCGTCAAGGCAATTGGATTGAATTGCAGGATTATGTTCGTCATTTTGGAATAGAGGAAATGAGCTTGCAGAAAATCTATGCCTTATTGTTTGGAAAGAAGATATCCAAAAGCCAGCGCCTTTCCAATTGGGAAGCTGAGAGTCTTACAGAAGCACAGCAGTTATATGCTGCAACTGATGCATGGGCTTGTGTAGAGATTTATACCTACCTTGAGGAATTGAAAAGGGAAGGTAATTTTCGCGTGGAGCGGGTGATAGAAGAAGCTCCGGTTAATAATTGATTTTATCCGTTACATTTATGTCATATAAGAAAGTATATCTTAAACCGGGTAAGGAAGAATCGCTGAAGCGTTTCCATCCTTGGGTTTTTTCGGGAGCTATTGCCCGTGTAGAAGGGGAGCCCGAAGAAGGTGAAGTAGTAGATGTTTATACTTCGAAAAAAGAATTTATAGCTTGTGGCCATTTCCAGATTGGTAGTATTGCTGTGCGTGTACTGTCGTTTGATCAGGTGGAAATTAATGCTCAGTTTTGGAGACAAAAACTACAGGTGGCAAAAGATCTGCGCTGTGCACTTGGCTTGATTGGCAATCCGAAGAATAACACTTATCGTCTGGTACATGGGGAAGGTGATAACTTGCCGGGCCTTATTATTGATGTATACGACCATACTGCTGTGATGCAGGCACATTCTGCAGGTATGCATGTGTATCGGATGGAGATAGCCGATGCTTTGTCGGAAGTGATGGGAGATATTATTCAGAATATTTACTATAAGTCAGAAACTACATTACCGTTTAAGGCAGATCTGCTGGCGACAGAAAATGGCTTTATCAAGGGAGGAAGTCCTGAGAACGTGGCTATGGAGAATGGACTGAAGTTTCATGTGGACTGGTTGAAAGGACAGAAAACCGGATTCTTTGTCGACCAGCGTGAGAACCGTAGCCTGTTGGAACGTTATGCAAAGGGACGGAATGTCTTGAATATGTTCTGTTATACAGGAGGATTCTCTTTTTATGCCATGAGAGGAGGAGCAAATCTGGTGCATTCAGTAGACAGTTCTGCAAAGGCTATTGACTTGACAAATGATAATGTGGAGCTGAACTTCCCGGGAGATACCCGTCATAAAGCGTATGCTGAAGATGCCTTTAAATATTTGGATCGCATGGGTGACCAATACGACTTGATTATTCTCGATCCTCCAGCTTTTGCCAAGCATCGTGATGCACTTCGCAATGCACTTCGTGGATATACCAAATTGAATGCGAAGGCATTTGAGAAAATTCGTCCCGGAGGTATACTGTTTACTTTCTCCTGCTCGCAGGTAGTAAGCAAGGAAAACTTCCGTAATGCGGTGTTTACTGCTGCTGCACAGAGTGGACGTAGTGTACGTATCTTACATCAGCTTACACAGCCCGGAGATCATCCGGTAAATATTTATCATCCTGAAGGAGAATACTTGAAGGGATTAGTGTTGTACGTAGAATAATTAAAATATACCTATGGATATCCGGACTATACTTGCCAATTTGAAAATCGAACAGTTGAATGCCATGCAGCAAGCTGCTGTGGATGTATGTAAAGAAGGAAGCGATCTGATTCTTTTGTCACCTACAGGTACTGGCAAAACGTTGGCTTATCTTCTTCCGCTGGTTTCATTACTGAAGCCTGGTGTGGAAGGGGTACAGGCTGTTGTCTTGGTGCCTTCTCGGGAACTGGCATTGCAGATAGAGCAGGTTTTTAAGGCAATGGGTACGGATTTTAAGGTAATGAGCTGCTACGGTGGGCGTCCGGCAATGGACGAACACCGTACAATGAAAGGAATTCGTCCATCGGTCGTGATTGCTACTCCCGGCCGTATGAACGATCATCTGACTAAACAGAATATCGATGCTTCATCTGTCCGGACATTGGTTATCGATGAATTTGACAAATGTCTGGAGTTTGGATTTCAGGAGGAAATGGCTGAAGTGATAGGTAAACTTCCTGCCTTGAAGCGTCGTTTTTTGCTTTCTGCTACCGATACGGAAGATATTCCACGTTTTACTGGATTGAACAAAACAGTGAAACTTGATTTTCTCGATCCGGAAACACAGGGGATAAACCGTATCCATATATATAAGGTAATGTCGCCAGTCAAGGATAAACTGGAAACATTATATAAGTTGTTATGTAGTTTGGGTGATCAGTCTACGCTTGTCTTCTGTAATCATCGTGAAAGCGTAGACCGGGTAGGTAAGTATCTTCATTCTATGAAAGTGTATTGTGAAACTTTCCATGGTGGAATGGAACAGGACGACCGCGAACGTGCGCTTTACAAGTTTCGTAACGGAAGTTGCCATATATTTATTTCTACCGATTTGGCTGCCCGCGGACTAGATATTCCAGATATTCGGAATGTAGTGCACTATCATCTTCCGATAGCTGAAGACGGTTTTATCCATCGTAATGGACGTACTGCTCGTTGGGAAGCGGATGGTAATGCATATGTTATTTTGCATCCAGAAGAGTCGATTCCTTCTTATCTGAAAGGAAATCCGGAAGAATTTGTATTACCGGAACAAACCCCGAAGCCTGCTTTGCCAGCCTATGTTACTTTATATATTGGTAAAGGGAAAAAAGATAAAATCAACAAAATAGATATCGTGGGTTTCCTGTTTAAGAAAGGCGGGTTGAGCAAGGAAGATATCGGTCGGGTAGATGTAAAGGACCATTATGCTTTTGCGGCTGTTTCACGGAAAAAGGTAAAACAAACGTTAAAACTTATACAAAATGAAAAGATAAAAGGGGTAAAAACTTTGATAGAACAGGCAAAATAATATCTTTGTGATATTATTAATCTTTCATCTTCCACTCTTCTCGGGTGGTATGCTATGATGACTGGAATGCCTGTTTGTCATAGGTGGGTATGGCTGTGCCAATTTGATATTTAAATCTTCGTTTTAAGAGTAAAATGAAAGTATAAATATTATAATACTGGAAATTTATCATCAAAACTTTTGGAAGTCTGAAAATAATCGCTAAATTCGCAAATGTCGAGATTAAAAACAAGATTGTTAAACCAAAACAAACTTCCAAATGAAAAAGCATAATTTTAATGCGGGGCCTTCTATTCTGCCGCGCGAGGTGATTGAAAAAACAGCTCAGGCTATTCTTGATTTCAACGGTTCAGGGCTTTCGTTGATGGAAATCAGTCACCGTGCTAAAGATTTCCAGCCAGTGGTAGATGAGGCAGTAGCCTTATTCAAAGAACTTCTGAACATACCAGACGGCTATTCGGTGCTTTTCCTTGGGGGAGGAGCAAGTATGGAGTTTTGTATGGTTCCCTATAACTTCCTGGAAAAGAAAGCTGCTTATCTGAATACGGGTACTTGGGCTAAAAAGGCACTGAAAGAGGCTAAAGGATTTGGTGAAACTGTAGAAGTTGCCTCTTCCGAAGCTGAAGGTTATACTTATATACCGAAAAACTATACAGTTCCTGCTGATGTAGACTATTTCCATATCACAACCAATAATACCATTTATGGAACAGAATTGCATGCCGATTTGGATGTAGATGTTCCAATGGTAGCCGATATGTCTTCTGATATTTTCTCTCGTCCGGTTGATGTCTCTAAATACATCTGTATCTATGGCGGTGCGCAGAAAAATTTGGCTCCGGCTGGTGTAACATTTGTAATTGTAAAGAATGATGCATTAGGTAAGGTTTCTCGCCATATTCCTACGATGTTGAATTATCAGACTCATGTAGACAAAGGGTCTATGTTTAATACTCCTCCGGTAGTACCTATTTATGCAGCTTTGCAGACATTACGTTGGATTAAGGCACAGGGTGGAGTTGAAGAAATGCAGCGTCGTGCTAAACAGCGCGCGGAGATGTTGTATGCAGAAATAGACCGTAACAAACTGTTCAGAGGTACGGTTACTGTACAAGAAGACCGTTCATATATGAATATTTGCTTCGTAATGGCTGATGAGTATAAAGACCTGGAAGCTGACTTCTTGAAATTTGCTACCGAACGTGGTATGGTGGGTATCAAAGGACATCGTTCTGTCGGTGGTTTCCGTGCATCATGCTACAATGCAATGCCGGTAGAAAGTGTGCAGGCATTGATAGACTGTATGCAAGAATTTGAAAAAACACATTAAATCTTACTATTATGAAAGTTTTAATTGCAACCGAAAAACCGTTTGCTAAGGTAGCAGTCGACGGTATCCGTCAGGAAGTGGAAGCGGCAGGCTATGAATTGGCTCTGTTGGAAAAATATACAGATAAGGAACAGTTACTTGATGCGGTAGAGAATGTAGATGCAATCATAATCCGCAGCGACATAATTGATGAGCAAGTATTGGATGCTGCCAAAGAGTTGAAGATTGTAGTTCGTGCCGGTGCCGGTTATGACAATGTGGATTTGGAAGCTGCTACAGCTCATCAAGTTTGTGTGATGAATACACCGGGACAGAATTCAAATGCTGTAGCTGAGTTGGCTTTCGGTATGATGGTGATGGCAGTGCGCAATTTCTATGATGGAAAAGCCGGTACAGAGTTGAAGGGGAAGAAGTTGGGGATCCATGCTTACGGGAATGTGGGTCGGAATGTGGCTCGTATAGCCAAAGGCTTTGGAATGGAAATATATGCATACGATGCTTATTGTCCAAAGGATGTGATGGAAAAAGATGGTGTGATACCATTGGATTCTGTTCAGGCTTTGTATGAAACATGTCAAATTGTGTCATTGCATATTCCGGCTACTTCTGAAACCAAGAACTCCATAGACTACGATTTGGTTAACCGGATGCCGAAGAATGGTGTGCTGGTAAATACGGCTCGTAAGGAAGTCATCAATGAGGTTGATCTGCTGCGTTTGATGCACGACCGTCCGGATCTGAAATACGTGACCGATATTATGCCTGTTCATCATGAAGAGTTTGCATCTCATTATCCTGGACGTTATTTTTCTACCCCGAAGAAGATGGGGGCCCAAACTGCCGAAGCTAATATCAATGCAGGTATTGCAGCAGCTCGTCAGATTGTAGACTTCTTCCAAAACGGCTGTGAGAAATTCCGTGTCAATAAAAAATAACTAAAAATCTAATACTATGGCTAAAATCAAACCTTTTAAGGGTATTCGTCCTCCTCAGGAATGGGTGGAGCAGGTTGCTTCCCGGCCTTATGATGTGTTGAATTCGGCCGAAGCCCGTGAAGAAGCAAAAGGGAACGAAAAGTCACTTTATCATATCATTAAACCTGAAATTGATTTTCCCGAAGGGACAGACGAACACGATCCTGCCGTATACGATAAGGCTGTAGAAAATTTCCGTATGTTTCAGGAGAAAGGATGGCTGGTGCAGGATTCGAAAGAATGTTATTACATTTATGCCCAGACCATGAATGGGAAAACGCAATATGGATTGGTCGTAGGAGCTTATGTACCCGACTACATGAATGGCGTGATAAAAAAACATGAACTGACTCGTCGTGATAAGGAAGAAGATCGCATGAAGCATGTGCGTATCAATAATGCGAATATTGAACCTGTATTTTTTGCTTATCCGGATAATAAGGTGTTGGAAGGTATTATTGCAAAATATACGGCACAAAAGCCAGTTTACGATTTTGTAGCTCCTGATGATGGGTTTGGACATACTTTTTGGGTGATAGATTGCGATGAGGATATTGCTGCTATTACAAAGGAGTTTGCTTCTATGCCTTCTTTGTATATTGCAGACGGACATCATCGAAGTGCAGCTGCAGCTTTGGTGGGAGCTGAAAAGGCCAGTCAGAATCCTAATCACCGGGGAGATGAAGAATATAATTATTTTATGGCAGTTTGTTTCCCGGCCAATCAGCTTACTATTATCGATTACAACCGTGTGGTGAAGGATCTTAATGGGCTGACTCCGGCTCAGTTCCTGGAAGCTTTGAAGATTCATTTTGATGTCGAAGAAAAAGGTACTCAAGAGTACAGACCGTCTGCCTTACATAATTTCTCATTATATATGGATGGCAAGTGGTATAGTCTTACTGCCAAGCCGGGTACTTATAATGATCATGATCCGATAGGTGTACTGGACGTAACTATCTCTTCAAATCTTATTTTGGATGAAATTCTGGGCATTAAAGATTTACGCTCGGATAAACGGATTGACTTTGTAGGAGGTATACGTGGATTGGGAGAGTTGAAGAAACGGGTAGATAGTGGTGAAATGAAAATGGCGCTGGCTCTTTATCCGGTTTCCATGAAACAGTTGATGGATATTGCCGATACGGGTAATATCATGCCGCCTAAAACTACTTGGTTTGAACCTAAACTCCGTTCAGGGCTGGTGATACATAAGTTAGACTAATATCGAAAGTTGTTTTTTGTTTCTCGTCGGAGAAAGAATAGAAAGTTTTCAATTTCTATGGCTTATGTGTTATGAACGATGATATCATTTCCATAAAATAGCCCTAAGGAGGGGAGGTCAGGATATTTTAGAGAAAGTATCCTGACCTTTTTTATGTGGTAAAAATAAGATTTTCTACCTTTGTCTTCATGATGACAGAAGATACTTATAAAACCATAGCAGCTCCGGCAGAATCTGTTTATACAGAGAAACGGAGTAAATTTATTGCTATTGCTTTGCCTGTACGTACGCTTGCAGAAATCAAAGCCTATTTGGATGAATATCAGAAAAAGTATTACGATGCTCGCCATGTATGTTATGCTTATATGTTGGGGGCTGAACGTAAGGAGTTTCGTGCCAATGATAATGGCGAACCTTCCGGTACGGCAGGAAAACCGATATTGGGACAAATCAATTCTAATGAACTTACAGATATCCTGGTAATTGTTGTCCGGTATTTCGGGGGCATTAAATTGGGCACCAGTGGTCTCATAGTCGCTTATAAGACTGCGGCAGCACAAGCTTTGTCCGAAGCACAGATTATTGAGAAAACAGTGGATGAGCAAGTGACGGTAGTATTTGAATATCCTTTTATGAACGATATTATGCGTATTGTCAAAGAAGAATCTCCTGAGATTCTCAATCAGTCATACGACATGGATTGTGTGATGACTCTCCGTATTCGTAAGTCGCAGATGCCCCGGTTACGTATGCGGCTGGAAAAGGTGGAGACAGCACGTATATCTGATGATGTAACATCTTTGTAATACATTTGACATAATCTGTTTATATACCTCCCATACTTTTGTGGCCAAAAAGAAAATACTTCATGAGAAAGCAACTTTTAGCGTGTACAAGCACATTGCTGATGGCAGTTTCTTCATTCACAGCAACTGCACAGACCATCGACTTGAAAGATTATTTGCCGGAGGTTCATGGTACTATCCGTGGTAAATACGAGTATCAGACTACTAATGACGAACAGCGCTTTCAGGTACGAAATGCCCGTATCAGTTTTTCTGGAAACGTTCACCCTAAAGTCCGTTACAAGGCAGAAATTGATTTGTGCGATGAGGGAGAAATGAAGATGCTGGACGCCTATGTATGCGTCACTCCTTTTCAAAACTGGGAAGTTACAATCGGACAGAAGCGTGTGCCTTTTACTATCGATGCACATCGTTCTCCTCATCAGCAGTATTTTGCTAACCGCTCTTTTATTGCCAAACAGATGGGTAGTTTACGTGATGCGGGTGCTACTGTGAAGTATAAACAAAAAGAGGGATTTCCTTTTGATATAGAAGCCGGATTGTTCAGTGGCTCCGGACTTACCGAGCAAAAAGGCTGGCATAAGGTATTGTGTTACTCTGGAAAAATACAAATGTTTCCGTTCAAAGGATATAATCTTACCTTGAGTACTCAGCGTATTCGTCCTGCAGATACCAATATTTACATGTACGATGTAGGTACTTACTACGAATGGAATAACTGGCATTTCGAAGTAGAAGCTATGTACAAGCGATATGCTCATGTTGATTTTGATGATGTATGGGCTGTCGATGCATTTGTCAATTACGATTGGTTCTTCCGTAATCAGAAAATGCTGTTCAAGAAAATGTCCATTTTGGCCCGTTTCGATTATATGGGAAATAATAGTGAAGGAGTACCCGATGAAAATGGACAGTTGGTGATTGATGATCATGAACGTAAGCGTATTACCGGCGGTCTCACTTTCAGTCTTGGAAAACCGTTTCAAGCCGACTTAAGAGTAAACTACGAAAAATATTTTTATAAAGACTTATCATTGGCCAAACCATCAGAGCAAGATAAGTTCGTAATAGAAATGATGGTTCGTTTCTAAGCGTTATAAGCAGGAGAGCACGGAAGTTTTGCAGAAGCAGAGCTTCCGTGCTCTTTTTATAGTAACCTGTAAATAGAAGTTTATTATTTTGTACCTGATATTATTTTCATAGAAAAACACTCTCTTCTGATAAACTATTTGTCTTTCAGTTTGTTTGTTAAATAAAAGATTGTTTTTATAAATATATTTTGTTAACTTTGAATCACAAGGAATATTCTTATGAAAAGCATATTTCATATTATCTTCATGTTTTTGGTAGCCTGTTCTTTCTTTTTAGGCTGCGAACATGGTCAGGCAAATAAATATTCATTGTTGGACTGGCCGGATACAGCCCGTGTTGATACTCCTCTTTTAATTTTTCCTCCTAAAGCACGTCCCCTGTTGGCATCCGATATACAGATTACTAAAGAATTGCTGTACGACCGTTATACATTAAAAGATACCTACTCTTATAAAGATACGGTGCGTAGTTTTAAATGGGAGACCATCCGTAAGTGTATAGCCTTTGTAGAAAATCTTCTTGCCGACAGTTTGCAATTAGGTGTTTTTAAAAACTATAAAAATCTGAATAGCGAAGCTCCTTTAGTAAAACAGTTTGTACGAAATGTGTATGGACGTGTGGCAGATACTCTTGGCGTAGAAAGATATCAGTCGGTTCCTTTGTATCATCCTTCCGATGAGGAAACTCCTGTGCGTTATGGCCGCGACGGTAGTATAGTAAATATTCTCGGAGAAGATTCTGTCTTTTATCGGGTAGCTCCTATCACCATCGAAGGTGAGTGGCTTGTTCCACGCCGTTATATCAAACGTTTGAAGTATCCTACTCATTTCCTTCATCTTGTTTTTGTCGACCGTAGAGATCAGAATATTGTTTCTTTGGAACGTGAATCCCGCGGTCACTGGAAAGTACGAAGTATGAATCCGGCTACTACCGGTCTTCATCGTCCTCCTTATGCACAGGAAACTCCTTTAGGCATGTTTCTTCTCCAACAGAAAAAAGAACGAATGGTTTTTCTGAAAGACGGTTCGTCTGCAGTAGGAGGGTATGCTCCTTATGCCAGTCGTTTTACAAACGGAGCCTACATTCACGGAGTGCCGGTTAATGCTCCTCGTACTTCCATGATAGAATACAGTTGGTCATTAGGCACAATTCCTCGTTCGCATATGTGTGTGCGCAATGCCACTTCTCACGCCAAGTTTATTTACGATTGGGCACCTGTTGAGGCTACGTTAGTAGTGGTTATCGAATAATATTTAACAATCCTGATTCTTTCTATTCGACTGAAAAGCAGTATCTTTGCCGCTAAATTGTAAATAGACATCATGCGGCGAATTATATTTTCAGTTATTTTATGGTGTATTCCTTTTGCAGCCTTCAGAGCAGGAAGTTCTTCTCCTGTGAATGAAATGGCCAAGGTAGACGAATGTGAAGAGTTGTACGAAGTCATGCAACTTGATGGAGTGGTCAACCCCGTAGCTTTCCGTCAGGCTGTAGCCGGATACAATAAGATAGAGCAACGTAAACGCGATATTCTTACGCTTATCGATTTTTCCAAACCCTCCACGGAGAAGCGTCTGTTTGTATTCGATATGCGTCAGCGCAAACTTCTGTTCTCGTCAGTAGTAGCACATGGCAGAAACAGCGGAGGCAATTATGCCACTTCTTTCTCCAATAAAGAGGGTTCTTATAAAAGCTCTTTAGGCTTTTACCTTACCGAAAGCACTTATCAGGGACGTAACGGTTATTCCCTCATACTCGAAGGGCTGGAAAAAGGTATAAACGACCGTGCCCGTGAGCGTGCCATAGTGATACATGGAGCTTCCTATGCCGATCCGTCGGTTATTCCTTCCAGCGGACGTTTGGGAAGAAGTTTAGGTTGTCCGGCTCTCCCGCAGAAACTTTCCCGTCCTATTATCGATGCCATTAAAGGAGGGAGTGTTATCTATATTTATGCCGACCAGCCCGATTACCTGACACAAAGTTCTATTCTCCATTCTATTGTATAAGTCAAAAACAAGTGCTAACTTTGTGCCACTTAAAGATAAAAACAGTAAACTTATGTTCAGAAGTCATACTTGCGGTGAGTTGCGACTCGCCGATGCAGGCAAAAGCGTCACACTGGCCGGATGGGTACAGCGTGTACGTAAGATGGGCGGAATGACCTTTGTCGATCTCCGCGACCGTTATGGTATCACTCAGTTGGTATTTAATACAGAAATAAATGCTGAACTTTGCGAGCGTGCCAATCATTTAGGACGTGAATACGTCATTCAGGCTACTGGTACAGTAAACGAACGTTCCAGCAAAAACAATAACATTCCTACCGGTGAAATCGAAATCATCGTAGCAGAACTTGTTGTGCTTAATGCGGCACAGACCCCTCCGTTTACTATCGAAGACAATACAGACGGTGGTGATGATCTCCGTATGAAGTACCGCTACCTTGACTTGCGTCGTAATGCTGTACGCAAGAATCTTGAACTCCGTCACCGCATGACTATGGAAGTACGCCGTTATCTCGACAGCAAAGGCTTCCTTGAAGTAGAAACTCCGATGCTTATCGGTTCTACCCCCGAAGGTGCACGCGACTTTGTAGTACCTTCACGTATGAATCCGGGACAGTTCTATGCACTTCCACAGTCTCCGCAGACATTGAAACAGTTGCTTATGGTATCCGGTTTCGACCGTTACTTCCAGATTGTGAAATGCTTCCGCGATGAAGACCTTCGTGCAGACCGTCAGCCGGAATTTACACAGATTGACTGTGAAATGAGTTTCGTAGAACAGGAAGACATCATCCAGACTTTTGAAGGAATGGCTAAACACCTCTTCAAAGAACTGCGTGGTGTAGAACTCACCGAACCTTTCATCCGTATGCCATGGGCCGATGCCATGAAATACTATGGTAGCGACAAACCCGATTTGCGTTTCGGCATGAAGTTCGTAGAACTGATGGACATTATGAAAGGTCACGGCTTCTCTGTATTCGATAATGCAGCCTACATTGGCGGTATCTGTGCAGAAGGAGCAGCTACCTACACTCGTAAGCAGCTCGACCAGCTCACAGAGTTTGTAAAACGTCCTCAGATTGGAGCAAAAGGTATGGTTTACGCCCGTGTAGAAGCAGACGGCAATGTAAAATCAAGCGTAGATAAATTCTATACACAGGAAGTTCTCCAGCAGATGAAAGAGGCCTTTGGTGCAAAACCAGGCGACCTTATCCTTATTTTGAGTGGAGATGATGCAATGAAAACCCGTAAACAGCTTTGCGAGTTGCGTCTTGAAATGGGTAACCAGCTTGGCTTGCGCGATAAGAACAAGTTCGCTTGTCTTTGGGTAATCGACTTCCCGATGTTCGAATGGAGTGAAGAAGAAGGCCGTCTGATGGCAATGCACCATCCGTTCACTCACCCCAAAGACGAAGACATTGCACTTCTCGACACTAATCCGGCAGCCGTACGTGCCGATGCATACGATATGGTCATCAACGGTGTAGAAGTAGGAGGTGGTTCTATCCGTATCCACGACTCACAGTTGCAGGCTAAGATGTTCGAAATCCTTGGTTTCACTCCGGAAAAGGCACAAGAACAGTTCGGCTTCCTGATGAATGCCTTCAAGTTCGGTGCTCCTCCTCACGGTGGTCTGGCTTATGGTCTCGACCGTTGGGTATCTCTGTTTGCTGGCTTGGATTCTATCCGCGACTGTATCGCATTCCCGAAGAACAATTCCGGTCGCGATGTGATGCTCGATGCTCCTGGATACCTCGATCAGAAGCAGCTTGACGAATTGAATTTGGTTATTGACATCAAAGAATAATCTCAGCTAAATGAAGAGGATGTGTCGGTATCGGAATGACGGAACACTCCAGTCACTCTTGTAATGATCCGGCGCATCCTCTTCTTTTTTGTGTATACACAGATGAAAGAATCCGTCCGTATTTTCCGCTTTGCCGTTATTGGTACCTTGAATGCGCTGATTACTGCTCTTGTAGTCGGTATTATGATGCATTATGCAAACCAAGACTATATGTTAGCCAATATTGTAGCTTATGTCATTGCGCAGGTACACAATTTCGTCTGGTCCAAATACTGGATTTTTCCTCTGCAGACAGAAACAAAAAAAAATAACATCTGGCATCAGATGCTATTCTTTTCCGGCGCTTTCCTTATTGCTTATAGCGCACAATTTCTTTTTCTGCTACTATTGGTAGAGATTTTTCATTGCAATGAGTATCTGGCTCAATTTCTCGGTCTGTTTGTTTACGGAGCCGTCAATTTCATGAGCAATAAATACATCACTTTTCGTTGAGTCTCTCAATAAATCCGGCTGGAATTTCTACTGCTGCATATCCCAGATTCTCAATCCGTACAATTACCCGGGTTTTTCCGTGCGTTTCAATCAGTTCACCTGTCAGGCCCTTCAGAGGTCCTTTCAGTACTTGTACCTTTTCTCCCGGATGAATCGGTCCGTCTGTAAATGTAACGGCTTCTTCAGAGAAATCCAGCATAAATTTAAAACGCTCCATTTCATCCTCCCGAATGATGGCAGGCCGATGCGTACAACGGTCTATCAGAGTTCCGGTTACACTCGGTAATTGCTGCATCAGTTTGATGCGGTTTACTTCATCCGTGTGTACGAAGATCATCATCGGTATTACCACCATCTGCAATTTCTTTTTCCGGTCGCTCCATTGGCGTACCACCTCCTGTACAGGCAGATAATATTCCACTTCCATCTGTGCCAGTCTTTCAGCTGTTCTCTTTTCATGGTGCATACGCACATACAAAGCATACCAGTTTATTTTTCCCATGAGTATAGACCTTGATTTAAAATTTACTGAAAGTCAGTGTTGCATAATCCGAACGCAATACCATATTCTTACCATCCGATTTTACTATTTCGAAAGTGGTTTCCAGGCTATTCAGTCCATACGGCTGCAAGTCTTCCAGTTTGGTCGGCTCTTTGCTGTCTGTCGTTCCTTTCCGGTAATAAAAATCCTTCATAATCACCGTATTTCCATCCTCACCATAAGCAAATCGTCCGATTGACGGTGCGTATCCCTTTGTTCCCTGCTTTTCCGCTATATCTACCACCCACAGCTGGATGCTATAATAAATCCGTTTGCAAGGATGCGTTACCCCATCTTCCGTTGTTGTATATTCCTCCAGTTTCCACATACCCTCTATATCGCTGTTTATAGGAGCCTTTTCACATCCCCCCAACAGTATGAGTAAGAAAACCAAAAGTCCTGTATATATTCTTTTATTCATACACTATTCCGTTTTTTCAGTTATAAGATACCTCCAGTCTTTCTTATCGTCAGCATACCTCCGGTAGAGTTGCCCAGATAATTTCCCCGGTCTACTCCTAAAGCAGCCGACACACTCCATCCTTTCGTCCATTGCGGAGTATAAGTCACCTCATACAGCGAACTGAACTGCTTTCTCTGCTTGTCCAATGGCACGAAATACGTACCCCAGTGACGGGCAAACGATACCAGTACCCGGTAATTCCACTCCGTAGCCGGATTACCCTCTATGCCCACATGATGCGAGCGTACACGGTTACTCTTGAATGTAATTTTTCCATCCTGATTGTAGATAGGACCGGGCAGGAGAGGATTTCCCATTCCATAACCCCAGTGTTGCCAGGCCTGATAACCTCCGTTGTTATAATAGTTATCTCCTGCACTTACCTGATACTCCGGAAAACTGCCAGCAAAGCCATCATACAAAATAGGTCCGGTCTGATCCTTTGTCGACATCATTTCCCATACCACATTACTCACGAAACGGTTTTTAGGTAAAGTGATATCAATACCCAACTGTCCGTCCTTCCATCTTCCATACTGCCAGAACATTTGCGAGTGATCGTCAAAATAATGTTCCAGATATACCCTGAACTTCCAGTCGTGTAAATAATAATTCAAGGCAAAGTTCCAGCTGCCCACATGGTTTCCTTCTACATTTGCCATTTTATCTTCACTTCGTACCGGTAAAAATGCCTTTATAAAACTGTCCAGTCCGTCCGGCATATCATGTACCAGTGTACTGCTTCCGTCCGCATTCTTTTTCATCTGATCTCCGGCAAATTGCGCTGCATCCAGCAAACCGAATTCAAATTCCAGCGGCAGTTTTTCCCTGTTCCCGATTCGGAACATCAGCGCTTTGCTATGATACAATATATCCCTACCGTACGACTGTCCTGCAGCGGCAAAACTCTCTTGCCAGCTATCGTCGGTAAACATACCATACGCGATATGGCCTTTCAGAGCCAGCCATCCCTTTGTCCCCGGAACCGATACATAGTCGGCAATCTCACCCCGCACCTGAGGCACCGGACGTGCATTATTCCCTTCCACCAGCATACCACTGCTTAAATGTTCATTCTTTTCCAATGGTCCGCCTGTACGTTCCTTACTACCGATACTCAATGTAAGAAAACGCCAGGAAATATCTCCATAAGCCTGTTGTACTACAAAGTTACTTGTCTGGTTTACGGTTCCAGCCAAGTCCAGTCCAGCCTGAATACGCCAATGATGCGGCAGTTGCCGGTTATACGCGATACCAGCCCGTAGAAATCCGCTGTTCGGTTCCTGGCTCGACAGTCCGTACCGGTTAGCCGTAAACCAAAGCGGTGCGTATGTACCCTCCGATACATTTCCACTTGTCTCTATGCGGTAGGTTAGGGTAGAGTCCGCTTGTTCCGCCTGTGCAGCACTACACAAACAAAAAGCAGCAATAAATAGATTCGTTTTCTTGAAATTCATAAGTTGCTTTTGGGTTTGAAAAACAATTTGACAAAGATAGTGAAAGGCGAGAGCAGAGGCAAACGAAAACACAGTTTTCAAGTTTGAACTATGCCGAGCCGCCTCCTGTCTTCTGAAAAGATAGTGAAAGGCGAGGGCAGGTACCAAACCCAAAGCTTGTTTTTGAGCAAAGGTAATGCCGGACTTATAATCCGTACTATCTCTGTGCTTTTTGTTTCATATACCACCGGCAGAAGCAAATCACGCTAATCAATAAAGACAAGGAAGATACCCATCCTATATAGCCCTTATTCATTCCTATTCCTTCTGGAGCTACAGTAATATATGTCAGACAAACCATGGTCATAAACAATGCCGGTACCAGTGTCATCATAAACGACAATCCTTTTCTTTCGCGTACCAGCCATACTGTGATGGTCCATAAAGTAAATACCGCTAAAGTTTGGTTAGCCCATGCAAAATACCTCCAGATCACTTGGAATCCGTCTGCGTCACGAAGACTATACAACAAGATAGCCCCTGCTACGCAAAACATCGGAATACAAATATACAAACGCGATTTCAGGCTCTTTTGTTCAAGATTCATAAAATCCGCCACAATCAGTCGTGCCGAGCGGAATGCCGTATCCCCACTGGTAATAGGAGCCGCTACCACACCCAATATCGCCAGTACACTACCTATAGCTCCCAACCATTCTTTACTGATTTCAAAAACCACTACAGAAGCATCACTTACTCCCATACCATTCTGGTGAAAAAAATATGTAGCTACAGCTGCCCAGATCAGTGCCACAATACCTTCCGTAATCATTGCACCGTAAAAAATCGGCCGTCCGTTGCGTTCGCTTTTCATACAGCGGGCCATCAGCGGACTTTGTGTCGCATGAAATCCCGAGATAGCCCCGCAGGCAATAGTGATAAACATCATCGGGAAAATAGGAGTCGTTTCCGCTTTCGGATGCGTATTGGTCAGCCCCTCCCACAGTTCCGGCAGAGTAGGATGGTTTACATACAGCATCACCAGCAATCCCAAAGCCATGAAAATCAAAGCCAGTGCAAAAATCGGATACACCTTACCGATAATCTTGTCTATTGGCAGAAACGTAGCCAGTATATAATAAATAAAGATTACTACAATCCAGAACGTAATATCCAAATGCTCCGGAGTCAGTTTCGCCAGTAAGGTAGCCGGTGACGCCACAAATACCGCACCTACCAGTATCATCAGTACCACGGTAAATACACGCATCACCTGTTTGGTAGATTTTCCCAGATACCTTCCTACAAGTTCCGGCAAACTTTCCCCATGATTTCGTAAAGACAGCATTCCTGAGAAATAATCATGCACTGCCCCTGCAAAAATAGAGCCCAACACAATCCACAGAAAAGAAGCACTTCCAAACATAGCCCCCATAATTGCTCCAAAAATAGGCCCCACTCCGGCTATGTTCAAAAACTGAATCATAAACACTTTCCAGTTCGGGAGTACTATATAATCCACCCCATCCGCATCAGTTACGGCAGGAGTCAAGCGGTTATCAGGTGCAAAAATGCGTTCAGCCAGTTTCCCATAAATAAAATATCCGGCTATCAAAGCCACCAGACAAAGAGTAAATGTAATCATCGTGTATTAATCTTTGGTTAAAACAATCGTTCTATTATTTCATAATTATTTGTACTCCCCGAACCCTGTATTTTATAGTTCGTTTCAAAGTGCGGTGCAAAAATAATGAATTGTTCGAAAAAAGAATAAAATAAAAGAAATATATAAATAAAAATCGCTACGGCTTCTTCTGTATAGAGGCTGTAGCGATTTCTTATCTTTTTGACAGACTACGCTCAATAATATACCAATGTACGAGTTTCCGTGGTATGTTCTAAGTTGTTATTTCTTGAACATGTTATCTCCCGTTTGGTCCAGTTACCATATTTATCTGTTTCCAGATACTTACATCTGTATTTGGTACTTTCCTCACCCTCTTCATAACTTGATAGATCTTCTATTGTAGATGGATGTTTATCTGTTCCTTCGTAAGTATATTTTCTTATAACCGGCATCATTCCATTGAAGTAACGGTGACATACGACTCGTCCATGTTCATCAAATTCATATTCTGTTGTTCCTTCTATACCATTCTCGTCCACTTCTTTGCGTAAATTCCCTTCACATGTAATTCGGAACGGCCCTACTGCTTTATTTATCATATATTTTTCCGGTCCTTGGTAGCTATATTCGTCTGTACCACGGCGCACAATGTTACCATTTTCATCAAATACTATAATACCATTCGTACTTGTTACACTCTTTACTTTGCCATATAATCCATATCCTTGCACAGCTGTAAAACGAGGAGCATTTATTTTCACTGTTTCTTTAGCTTGTTGTGTCTTTTCCTTTATGGTTTTTACTTCGTCAAGACTTTTACTTGAAGAAGTAGAGAAGTAAGATATATGACGGTTTATGGTCCATATCCGGTTTTCGTATCCGTCGTAATATTTCAGTCCTCTAAAGCGGAGAAAAGCATCATATGCCCTGATAAGATATTCATATTCCATGAAATTTTCTGGAACCGTAACTCGCATCGTAGTCCAGTTTCCGTGAGAGTCATATTCATATGCAAATGTAACTCTCAATGTAGTATTGAAAAATATATATTGAGAGTGTCTTTTCAGATTAATCTGATACACACCTCCTGTGTACTCCCACGAAGCCAGATCTCCCATTTCGTTATAAGTATATCGGTTCGTACATACTATTGTATCTTCTTTATAGATAAATTTCTCCTGCTTTTCTGTACACAATCCGTTATCTTTTTCGTAGGTATAAGTACATATAGAGCCTGTACAGTTATGAGCTTCCATAAATGGGTTGGAACTGCCGTATGCTTCCATACTGATCAGTCTTCCCGATGTATCAAACATCATTTTTCCTTTTTTGTCATTACTCTTGTTGAAATATTGTGGAGTAATTTCTTTCAATGTTCCGTCATTATAATATGAATAAACCTGATTAGCCCACATCATACCTCCTTTTCGTTTCACAAGTCGTCCCTGTTCATCATATTCAAAAGTCTGATCACTGGACACATGCGGATTTTTCTGTGGATTTCGATAGACTCCCATTAGTCTGTTTTTGTCATCATAGCGAAATGCATATACTTCAATCAGCATGCGCCCTTTGTCGAAAAAGTGGCTTGCCCATTGCAGTTTACCCTGCTCGTCAAAAGTATACTCGGCACCACCTATTGGTTGGGCATATTCTACTTTCGATACATCTTTTCTCAATCCCAGTTTTATACGGTCATCCGGATAATTTACAAAGTCCGGATAATAAGACTGTGTAAAATTCTCTTCATTATAATATACTTCGGGATAATAGAGTGGCAAAGGATTATGCAGTACATACAGCGGTGTGTAATTTTTTTCCTTCTGAAATACTCCACCTTCCGAACAAGCAGAAAGGAAAACAGCAATTATAGCCGTAAATAAGATCTTTTTCATGGTAATATGTATTTATAGGTTGTTTACTTTTTTCAAAGTAAGTAAATTAAATTGGAAATAACAAGTAGACGTAAAGTAAATCGCCACAATACTTTTATTGTATTGTGGCGATTTATTAAACCTGTTAAAATGATGGATTTATCTTTTTTAATCAGAGATTATTACATCGTTATGATTTTATCCTGATTGTAATAAAAGATTTATTTCCCTTTATACATATCCTCATAATACTTCTGATAGTCACCCGAAGTCACGTTATCCATCCATTCCTGGTTGTCCAGATACCAGCGGACAGTCTTTTCGATACCCTCTTCAAACTGCAGGCTTGGTTCCCATCCCAGTTCTTTCTGCAGCTTGGTGGAGTCGATGGCATAACGCATGTCGTGTCCCAGACGGTCGGTTACGAAAGTAATTAAATCCATATCTTCACCCTCTTTTCTACCCAGCAGACGGTCTACGGTATTGATTACCACCTTGATGATGTCGATGTTCTTCCATTCATTGAAACCGCCGATGTTGTATGTTTCCGCAATCTTTC
>UQPQ01000043.1 GCA_900542985.1 uncultured Bacteroides sp. | reverse complement strand
GGTATTGTATAAGTATATTCAGAAAAATGCAAAACCTCATAACTTCCAGCTTACAGGTACATGGACAATGCATTTCTGCGACCAAAAGTATACATTCAGTGGTTTCGTAGATTTCTGGCGTGAGAAACATACCGACGTACACGGAAACAATCATGATTTTATCTTTATAAGTGAGCCACAGTTCTGGGTGAACTTGAACAAGTTTAAGCATGTAAATGATGACTTGAACTTGAGTGTAGGTACAGAATGGGAGTTGAGTACAAACTTTGCTACACGCAACGGTTTTTACTACATCCCTACCTTGGCAATGAAATGGAGTTTCTAATTTGTTTTTCGGTAAGGAATAATTATCATGCTTGAAAAATTATTTGGTTTTGATTCTAAAGTCACCCGTGTACGTACAGAAATTCTGGCTGGTATTACCACTTTTCTGACCATGGCCTATATTCTGGCAGTGAACCCGAATATACTTAGTGCTGCGGGTATGGACAAAGGAGCCTTGTTTACTACTACAGTTTTGGCGTCGGCTCTTGCTACTTTGTTGATGGCTTTTTATGCAAAGCTTCCTTTTGGATTGGCTCCCGGTATGGGATTGAATGCCTTTTTTGCATATACGGTTTGTCTTACTTTAGGCTACTCGTGGCAGTTTGCCCTGACAGCTGTATTGATAGAAGGTATTATTTTTATTTTGTTGACTGTTACCAACCTGCGTGAGAAAATAGTAGATGCGCTTCCGACTACATTGAAAAATGCCATTGGAGCGGGTATCGGTTTGTTTATTGCATTCATCGGTTTGCAAAATGCCGGTATCATTGTGAATAACGATGCCACTTTAATCAGCCTGGGAAATATTACTTCCGGCTCTCCATTGCTGGGAATGATAGGATTGGCCATTACTTCTATTCTGCTGATTAAACGTGTACGCGGAGCTTTGCTTTTTGGTATTTTGCTTACTACTGTAATTGGTATCCCGATGGGACTTACTCATTTGGATGGGGTAATCAGTGCTCCTCCTTCTATCAGTCCTATCTTCTGTCAGTTCCAGTGGGACCAGATTTTTACCAAGGAAATGGTTGTGGTAGTCTTTACTTTCCTGTTTGTGGATATGTTTGATACCATCGGTACTTTAGTAGGAGTAACTACAAAAGCAGGTATGATCGATAAGAATGGAAAAATACCTCATCTGAAACAGGCTTTTCTGGTAGATGCCATTGGAACAACTGCCGGTGCAATATTGGGAACAAGTACCATTACTACATTTGTGGAAAGTGCTTCGGGAGTAGGCGAAGGAGGACGTAGCGGACTGACCGCTTTTGTTACAGCCGTATGTTTCCTGCTGGCTCTGTTTCTTGCCCCATTCTTTCTGGCTGTTCCGGGAGCTGCTACTGCTCCGGTCTTGATTCTGGTAGGACTGATGATGATGTCTTCTATCAAGAAAATCGATTTGCTGGATTATTCAGAAGCCATACCTGCATTTATCTGTATCATTTTTATGCCGCTGGCATATAGTATCTCAGATGGTATTGTATTAGGTATGATAAGCTATGTATTACTGAATTTATGCTGCGGAAACTTTAAGAAACTGTCACCGGCTATGTATATTTTGGCTGTGATATTCGTCTTTAAGTTTTTTATGTAGTGTTTGTCGATATCATTATATGCGAATGAGACCGTTTCAAAATCATTTTGAAACGGTCTCATTCTTTCTTTATATCCAATTAAGAAAGCCATTCTTTGCCATGAACATAGATTCATGTTTTTATTTGCTTGCTTTAGCCGACGTCGTCGGCTGCACATTCGGCATCGCCGGCTGTACGGCCAACAACGGCGACTTTACAACCGGCGACGTCGATTGAAGTCTCCGACGTTTACCGGCGCCTTTTATTATTTATTCCAATTCTGCGTTGTTGACTCTTTCAAGCAGGAATTTGCTTTTGTTCCAATGGAAAGGCTTATATTCGGTATTTGTTCTGATAATATTATTCTTGAACATAAGCCCGTCTACCGACTTGGCATAGAGAATTGGAGCATCGAATACATCAAATTCATTATCAGTTATCTGGATGGCACCTTTTTTTCCACCATGGAAATATTTTATTTGTTTTTTAAGGTCGGGGATTTCAGGGTAAATTGATATCACTGCATTGGTAAACTGAAACATACTTGTAAGAGAGTTGATGAATTTGTTGTTTCTGATAATCACCTCGCGGCATGCTCCTGTTTCAAACCATCCATTGCAATCTCCGCATAATAAAATGGCAGTACCTGAAGTATGGTCAAAAATATTATTCTCCACAACAGTCTTTTTCGGAGTGCTGAACAAGCTGCCTCTTGCACGGTTGTTGCGTATCGTATTACCTGCAAAGTAAACTTCGGGAGTCCATGTAAGATTTTCTATTCCGAAGTCTCCTTTTTCGGAAATGGATTTATGGACCGGCTTCTCAAAGATTATCTTGAATTCTTTGGCTCCGCTGACTGATTCTTTATCGTAGGGAGTGATGGATTTGATTCTATTGCTTCCATCAAGCACTTCCATAGTCTGTGAGGCAATGAACTGAATCTCATCCCCTGCAAATCCCCAGTCGAATCCCCATGTCTGATGATGCATATATCTGCCTACCAGAGTATGGTCATCAATACGTTTCACCACTTTAAGATAAGTGCCATGTACATTTATTGCATCGTCCATCATGCCTTCGTATAATCCGTTTACAGATACAATCTTACCTTTGCAACCCGAGAAGTGTGTTGCATCGGCTTGTGTAGTAAAAAATCGCTTGTCGTCATCTCCTTTCAGACATACCGAGAATCCGTCAAGAGTGATATTCTCCGTAAGCTGAGCCAAAAGTCCCATTCCGCGGGCATAATGTACTTTTATATTGTTGAGGATAATGTCTTTTGAATTTGAGACAAACACGCCTGGAGTAGGCCGCTCCCATGTTCTCATTGCTACTATAGTGCCCGGCAAAAGAGTTTTCTTTTCATCTTTCCAGTTGGGCGCATAAAGGATTTCTCCTTTATCTGCATATTTATCTTTCTTGAGTTTATATATTCCTTTTGTGGAATAGGACAGGTCGCTGGAGTTATACACAATATGTCTGGTATTTTTTTCGAAAGCAATTCCAGAATTGGGGCGTGCGGTCCATCCTTCACCGTAAGCCTCGAAGATAGAATCCTGGGTAATACGATATTTTACCCATTCGGCCGGACGAAAAGCCATTCCTGCAGTACCATTGTTTTCTACAATCTCAATCTGGAATATATGAGGATTTTCGAAATCTATACTTAAGTTCTTTATTGTGCAGTTTTGAGTATTCAATATAGATAATGGAAGCATTACACCGTGAAATACGAATTGAGAGCCTTTACCGTCTATTGTAATATTTTGAGTATTCTCTAAAGCTATTCCCACAAACTTAGGATTGTCTTGGTCGTGGTTTGAGATGTAATATTCCCTTTGTATCTTTTGGGAGGGATAAAAATGGTAGACTCCCGGAGCAAATTCAATGGTAATATTCTCGTTTTTGTCTCTATTCCCATTTATTTTCTCAATGGCCTTAAACAACTTGTATCCCAAAGACTTGCTGTTGCCTGGTTTAATTCCGTAATCTGTCAGAGAAATGGTTCTAGACTGTGGTGTCTTTTCTTCATTTTGTGCGAGGAGTGTTGAAAAGGATAGAAATAAAAACAATGAAAAGATAATGACTTTTTGCATAATCCTATTTTTTGTGTTAATCATAATTTGTTTAAATGGAGTTCGAAGATACAAATAATTGGGGATATACCCTAAAGGTAAGTATCGAATGGGTATAAAAAGGTAATAACAGAAATCAGAAAACCTCCACAGACTGCTGTACATAATGGAGAAGTCTGGGAGGTCATCTTATAGATATCTCGATATATCTTATTTATCCTCTTTATCCTCAGAAGGAGAATCGGATTTTGTTTGGGTAATGCGGCATTCTATCGACTCCCCTCCGCAATGAATGGTTATGGTAGCTAGCCTGTCGTAATCCTTGTCGTTGGCGAGTAAGACCGCTTTAATAACATGTTCTCCTTTCTCGCCCGATGTAGGGGTTATGCTTATCCAGTCTTCATCGGTTACTTCTTCTTTTTCCATGTAAAGCGTGGTATTCCAGTCCTGCAAGGTTGTAAAATGTATGGTACACTCGGAAGCTGTTTGAGGAGCGGTTTGTATTTGCTCGGTAGCTTGGGTAATCATGATATTTCCTTCGAGTGGCGGAAAGTCATTTGTATTTTCGTTGCAACCAACGGAAAAAAGAGCGGTTACTGCAATGCAAAGCATCATTTTCAAATAAGAAAAATAGAGTTTCATAGCGATTAAATGTATGTTTTATTGGTAAAGATACGTTTTTTATGGATTGTAAATGATATTTGGAAAGTTTATTATTAAAAAACGGATGTATTTCTTGGGGAACTTATGTGTCTGTTACATTTTATAAAATAAAAATCTCCTGAATATCCATAAGATACTCAGGAGATTCTTTATTAAAGAGGGTAAAATTATTCTTCAGTATCGAGTAACAGCTCCATTACCTGACAAGCTGATTTGGCTACAGATGTACCCGGACCAAAGATTGCCATGACTCCGGCTTTGTACAGGAAGTCATAATCCTGTGCTGGAATAACTCCTCCGGCAAAGACGAGGATATCTTCGCGTCCCAATTTTTTCAGTTCGGCAATAATTTGCGGAATCAGTGTCTTGTGTCCTGCTGCCAGAGAAGAAACTCCTACAGCATTGACATCGTTTTCCACTGCTTCGCGTGCTGCTTCTTCCGGAGTCTGGAACAGCGGTCCCATGTCTACGTCGAATCCGCAGTCTGCAAATCCTGTTGCTACTACTTTGGCACCTCGGTCGTGTCCGTCTTGTCCCATTTTGGCAATCATGACACGTGGGCGTCGACCTTCTTTCTTTGCAAATTCTTCGGTCAGTTCGCATGCTCGTGCGAAATCTGCATCTTTTTTACTTTCTGATGAATACACGCCTGATATAGTTCTGATTACTGCTTTATAACGTCCTACTACCACTTCGCAGGCATCGGAAATTTCTCCCAATGTAGCACGTACTCTTGCTGCTTCTACTGCCAGTTCCAGCAGATTACCCTTTCCGGTCTTGACACATTCGGTGATAGCAGCCAGAGCTTTGTCTACTTCTTCCTGATTACGTCCTTCTTTCAGACGGCGTAAGTTCTCAATCTGTTCCTGACGTACGGCTGTGTTGTCGACTTCAAGAATATCAATCGGGTCTTCTTTTTCCAGTCTGTATTTATTGGTACCTACGATAGTCTGTTCTCCTGAGTCGATACGTGCCTGTGTACGTGCCGCTGCTTCTTCGATACGCATCTTTGGAATACCGGTTTCGATTGCTTTGGCCATACCGCCCAGCTTTTCGATTTCCTGGATATGTTCCCAGGCACGATGAGCCAGTTCGTTGGTCAGAGATTCTACATAATAAGAACCTCCCCACGGGTCGACATTCTTACAGATTTGTGTTTCTTCCTGAATGTAAATCTGAGTATTACGTGCAATACGTGCAGAGAAGTCGGTTGGCAGGGCAATCGCTTCATCAAGAGCGTTGGTGTGAAGAGACTGAGTATGTCCCAGTGCGGCAGCCATTGCTTCAATACAAGTTCGTCCTACATTGTTGAACGGATCCTGTTCGGTCAGTGACCATCCTGAAGTCTGAGAGTGAGTACGCAAGGCAAGTGATTTCGGATTCTTTGGATTGAACTGTTTTACAATCTTTGCCCACAACATACGTGCAGCACGCATCTTGGCAATTTCCATAAAGTGGTTCATACCGATAGCCCAGAAGAACGACAGACGAGGAGCAAATGCATCGATGTCGATTCCTGCCGCTACTCCGGCACGAAGATATTCCAAACCGTCGGCAAGAGTATAAGCCAATTCGATGTCGGCTGTTGCTCCCGCTTCCTGCATGTGGTATCCGGAAATGGAGATAGAGTTGAATTTCGGCATTTTCTGTGATGTATATTCGAAAATGTCCGAAATAATCTTCATCGAAAATGCAGGTGGATAAATATAGGTATTACGTACCATGAACTCTTTCAGAATATCGTTTTGGATAGTTCCTGCCATTTCTTCCAGTTTGGCACCTTGTTCCAGACCTGCATTGATGTAGAACGCCATAACAGGAAGTACGGCACCGTTCATGGTCATGGAAACAGACATCTTATTCAATGGAATACCGTCGAACAGCACTTTCATGTTTTCCAATGAACAGATAGATACACCAGCCTTACCTACATCACCTACTACACGCGGATGATCGGGGTCGTAACCGCGATGTGTCGGAAGGTCGAAGGCTACAGACAAACCTTTTTGTCCCGATGCCAGATTACGGCGGTAGAATGCATTCGATTCTTCTGCTGTAGAGAATCCTGCATACTGACGGATAGTCCAGGGACGGAAAGTATACATCATGGAATACGGACCACGCAGATAAGGTGGAATACCTGCTGCGTAATTAAGATGTTCCATGCCTTCCAAGTCTTCTTTTGTATATACCGGTTTTACTTGAATCTGTTCCGGTGTTCTCCAGTTGGCTGTGATGCCATTTTCTTTTTGCCATTCCATTCCGTTTTGTGGCTGGAATCCGGCATATATATCAATGTGTTTAAAATTCGGTTTCATGAGACTACTTTACTCCTAACTTTTCGTTATACTCTTTCAATGTTTCTAACACGTTGCAGCGTACATGGATGAAGTTTTCAATGCCTGCAGCTTTCAGATCTTCCATACAAGCCGGTGCACCGGCTACGATAAACATAGCACGTCCGTTCACAGCCTGGAAGGCAGGAATTGCATATTCTGCATATTCATCATCGCTGGAACAGATAACCACAATGTCTGCCTGTGCTTTCATTGCAGCTTCTACTCCTTCTTCTACTGAAGCAAAGCCCAAGTTGTCTATTACCTCATAGCCTGCACATGCCAGGAAGTTGCAGGAGAACTGCGCACGTGCCTGACGCATAGCCAAGTTACCGATAGTAAGCATGAATGCTTTTGGACGTTTACCAGAGTGTTCGGTCTGCAAACGTAACGCTTCGAATTCGCTTGCAGCACGGTCGGTATTCAGTTTTGCAAAAGTTGTATCTTCTTTTTCTTTGATTTCACAACTGTATGACGAAGAAACCGGAGTCTTTTCTCCTGCCAGTTCGTTGAAGTTAGGATATTGGTTGGTTCCCAATAGAATTTCTTTTCGTTTTGATACAGCTTCATGACGAGCCTTGTTGCTGGCATTGACTGCATTCTGTACACTTTCAGATAAGACCGCTTTCAGCATACCACCTTCATCCTCTGTCTGCAAGAACAGTTCCCATGCCTGTTTTGCAATAGCTACAGTCAGGTTTTCAATGTAGTAAGAACCTGCTGCTGGGTCTACAATACGGTTGAGGTGTGCTTCTTCCTTCAGCAGCAACTGCTGGTTGCGTGCAATTCTTTCAGAAAAATCATTCGGAGTTTCGTATGCCTTGTCGAAAGGAGTAACGGTGATAGAGTTTATGCCTGCTATTGCGGCGCTCATTGCTTCTGTCTGTGTACGGAGCAGGTTGACGTGTGCATCAAACAAGGTCAGGTTGAAACTGGATGTTTCTGCATGTGCAAGCATTTGACAAGCACATTTGCATGCAGGTTTGTATTCGTTGACAATGTTGGCCCACAGCATACGAGCTGCACGGAATTTGGCTATTTCCATGAAATAGTTGGAGCTGATACCGAAATTGAATTTGATTTTTTTCGCAGCCAGATCAGCAGGAACACCGGCTTCTGTCAGTTTGCTTAAGTATTCATTTCCCCAAGCGAGAGCATACCCCAGTTCCTGATAGATATAAGCTCCGGCATTGTTCAGAAGGAGGGAGTTGACAGCAATACAACGGAAGTTAGGATATTCAGCTAAAACTTCTACCAATTCTTTTGCTGAGTCAATCACAGAAGTAAGGTCCTTTCCTTTCTTCAACATTTTACTGATAGGGTCGAAGTTGACAGAACCTTGAATCTTTTCGGGATTATATCCTTTTTCTTTAAAATAACCCACTAAGATTTTGGCTAACTGTACGGTGTGTCGCTGACAAGTGGAGAAGTTCAGTTCCACACATTCGCAGCAGATATCTTTTAATAGTACGCGAACTAATTCTTCACTTACTTCGTCGCCTTTGATTGTGAAGCCTAATGAATCAATCCCTTTATTTAAAATATCGAGTGCTTTGGCATTGGCTTCTGCAGGATTGTTTACTTGGATATCTTGTCGGATAAACCATGTATTGTCATCTTTTTTATTTCCTCTTACATAAGGGAACTGTCCTGGAAGTCCTTCTGTGGTTTTTATTCCTTCCAAGTCTTCCTGACGGTAGAAGGGTTTTACTTTAAATCCTTCATTGGTTTTCCATACCAACTTCTTTTCGTAGTCGGCTCCCTTTAGGTCGACTGTGATTTTATCCATCCACTCTTGTGTGGAAACGGAAGGAAAATCTGAAAAGAGTGTTTCTTTACTATCTGCCATAGTGAAAAGTGTTTTTTTGATATTATGATTTAATGTTCTCTATGCATATGATTGTAAACCCATGCAGGGCAAATATACGAATAAATTGCATAGAGTAATGAAAGAGTGAAGTTATTTTTGGTATATTATATCGGGAGAATTGTGAAAAGAAGGAGCCTGAAATCTTTTTTGGGATATTAACTTAAAATAGGAGAATGATAATATTCTTTTATAAAACGAAGCTCGGTTGTTATAATTTTTTTCACCAAATAATAGTTGATTGATTCTTTTTATTTGTCTACATTTGTCGCAAAATTTAGAATTTAATATTATGAATTGGCTACAAGATTTATTGACAAACCCTAACTCCATCGCGCATATAGTGGCACTTTATGCCTTTGTGATTGCGGCTGGAGTCCTTTTAGGAAAGATTAAGCTTTTTGGAATCTCATTAGGGGTTACTTTTGTCTTGTTTGTTGGAATCTTGGCCGGACACTTCGGATTTACCGGTAATCCGGCTATTTTATCTTTCGTACAAGACTTTGGATTAATTTTATTTGTTTTTTGTATTGGTCTGCAAGTGGGACCTTCTTTCTTTTCTTCTTTTAAGAAAGGGGGAATAACCATGAACATGCTGGCTGTGGGAATCGTAGCCCTGAATATTGTGGTTGCATTAGTATTATATTATGCGCTGCAAGGTCGGGTTGATATTCCGATGATGGTGGGTATCCTTTGTGGGGCAGTTACCAATACTCCTGGTTTGGGTGCTGCGAACGAAGCTCTCCAACAGCTGCATTATCAGGGACCGGAAATTGCGATGGGATATGCTTGTGCGTACCCGTTGGGTGTAATGGGTATTATTCTTTCCTTGATTGCTATACGTTATATATGTAGAGTAAATATGCAGAAAGAAGCAGAGGATATCCAAAAGGAGGAGGAAGCTAATCCTCACCTGAAGCCTTATCACATTGTATTGAAGGTACAGAATGAGGCTTTGAGTGGAAAGAAAATGTCTCAGGTACAAAACTTCCTGGCTCGTGATTTCGTTTGTTCCCGTATTCTTCAGGACGGACATGTATATGTGCCGAATGCTGATACGGTATTACGTTTGGGAGATGAAATGAACATTGTCTGTGCCGAGGACGATTCTGAAGCTATTCAGGCGTTTATTGGTCCCAAAATCGACGGGGTAGACTGGGACAAGCAGAGTAAGCAGGATAAGCCGATGGTATCACGCCGTATTCTTGTTACTCAGCCGTCTATTAACGGTAAGACCTTGGGAGAACTGCATTTCAGTAGCATGTATGGTGTAAACGTGACTCGTGTAAACCGTTCGGGTATGGACTTGTTTGCGGCTCGTCAACTGACTTTGCAGGTGGGTGACCGTGTGATGGTGGTAGGTCCTCAGGATGCAATTGAACGTGTGGCAGAACTGTTAGGTAATCAGTTAAAACGTCTGGATCATCCGAATATCGTAACCATTTTCGTAGGTATTCTGGTTGGTATTCTGTTTGGTAGTCTTCCTATTGCATTCCCTGGAATACCGACTCCGGTTAAACTGGGTCTGGCAGGAGGACCATTGATTATTTCTATTTTGATAGGTCGTTTCGGACACAAGGTAAAACTGGTAACTTATACAACAATGAGTGCCAATTTGATGCTGCGAGAAGTGGGATTGGTTTTGTTCCTTGCCAGTGTAGGTATTAAAGCAGGAGAAAACTTCGTGCAGATGGTTGTAGAAGGCGATGGTATGTTGTATGTAGGTATTGGTTTCCTTATTACAGTTATCCCATTGCTGATTATCGGAATGGTGGCTCGCTGGCGTCATAAACTGAACTATTATACATTGATGGGATTGATTGCTGGTAGCAATACAGACCCTCCTGCATTGGCTTACGCGAATCAGATTTCAGGTAATGACGCTCCGGCTGTAGGATATTCTACTGTATATCCGTTGACTATGTTCTTGCGTATTCTTACCGCGCAATTGCTGATTCTGTTTATGGCAGGATAATTCTTTTTATCAGATAATTAATAATCCGCTATCCGGTTTCTTTCCGGATAGCGGATTTTCTTTTAAAAAAGAATCCGGTACAGAAAGAAAGTTTTTTCTTTGTACCGGATAGGATATAGAGAGTGTGATTAAGTCTGTTTTAGAAACGGCAGCGGATATCTACTCCAACCTGTACCGGACGTCCCATTTGTGCAAACCCACGACTCATTGTTTCGAAGTAGAATGCCTGATAGTCGGTATTCAGTGCGTTGTTTACCCAAAATCCTATCTGGCCATTTCCTTTGTTGAGGCTGATACGGCCATTCAGTGTGCCGTAAAGAGATTGGCTGGCATCATTTTTTTCTGTCCAATAAATACGTCCTGCTGCTTTATAATTAGCATTGAACGTGATATTGTCGAGTATGCTGTTCTTACGCAATGTCCATATATATTGTGTTCCTACACTGAAGGTATGTTTCGGCACGAAGGGTACGTAGTGACCATTATAGCTTATTTTTACTATTTCTTTTCCTGCCTTTTCATTCGTTTCATAATCGGTAAAGGTTGCGTACGTGTATCCGTAGTTACCATTCAGGCTCCATGCATCCGTGAGTTGTGCACGTAAAGAGGCTTCGGCACCTATGCTACGGCTCTTTCCCGCATTGACAGTGATTCGTCCTAAACCGTTTTCCGAAAAGCGTGAAATCTGCTGGTCGCGTGTATCCATATAGAAAGCAGCCAAATCTGCCTGTAGTTTACCGTCGAATAGGGTGAGGTGAGTTCCCACTTCATAGTTCCAGGAATACTCTGGCTTGTAAAGAACCGTTTCACTGACGTTGGCCGGCTGGTCTTTGTACTTTTCGAACATGCTGGCAAACTTACTGAAGTTCGGATCTTGAGCCAGTGCATCGAGCATGGCATTTTTCAGAGAACCTTGAATTAAATCCGAGAACATCTGTATGTTGTATCCTCCGGAACGGTATCCTTTGGTGGCAGTTACGTATACATTATTCTGCTTGTTCCAGGCATATTGTATCGTGAATTTAGGTAGTAACTGCAGGTAGTCGGTCGACTCTTTTCCTGTAAATGATGAAAGTGCATCCAGATTTTTACTTTCCATCTGCATAGGGCCCATTTTGAATAAGAAGTCAAAGTTCATGGCACTATGTGCATTGTAACTCATCTTTATCTTTTCATAATCCAAACGCAGACCGGCTGTTACAGACAGACCCTCTACCAGTAGATCGTTCAGTGTAGATTGGTGGTAGATGGCTCCGTTCAAAATAGGAGTATCGTAGCTTCCCGGTACCGGCATAGTAGGATTGTTCACAGTCAGATGCATGGTAGGCATCATCGGAGAGCCACTTGGAAAGATGCTGTTTACATTATCTTCAATCATACTTTTTACTCCATCCTGCTGGAAGGTTACAGGAGCGTCGGTAGTCAGCCACTGATAGAATCCGCTTATACCGGTAGTCCACTGCCAGCGTTGTCCGGCTTTCGATTTCAGCACCAGTTCTTCTGTCAGTGTTTTGGAATTCTGCTTCTGCATCATGGTGTAAATATCCAGCTCTGTAAAATCCTGGTCAAGATTCATCTGGTCGTACAGATACTGTACACCGGTAGAACTGCTCAGTATAAAATTGTTTGCCTGGTAAGAAAGGTTCATTCCGGCATTCAGAAGATTACGTTTGTATCCACATTCGTGGTTGTAGGAAATCTGGTTGATATATTCTGCACGATCTTCCTCTCCGCTGGTTTTTCCGGTATACATATATGGATATCCACCTTGATTGGTGTATTCGTAGTTAAGGGTGAAGTCCAGTTTCAAGTTTTCAGTAGGCAGATAGATGGCACGGATGCGTCCTCCGAATTCGTCATCGGTGTCAATGCGTTTGCCGTTGTAACTGTTTTTGAAGAACCCTCCATTGTGCTGGTAAAAGAATCCGGCCGAAAAGGCAAACTGCGAAGAAATACGGTGATAATGTGTAAGCGATGCTTTGTAGTCATTATATGTGGCTGCACTGAGCCGTACATCTGTTCCCTGATAAGTGAAAGGTGATTTGGTAAAGACACGAATCAGTCCGCCCATGGTATTTCTACCATAAAGTGTACCTTGAGGACCTCTCATTACATCGATACGTTCGATGTCTGAATAGTTGAAATCGAAAGCCGACTTGTCAATAAAAGGAATATTGTCTACATACAATCCGATTGCTGGAGTATTGATACGTGAGCCGATTCCACGTACATAAACAGAAGTGGTCAGCTTTGAACCATAATCGGGGATGAACAGGTTAGGCACCAGTCCGGAAATGGATTTGATGGAGGTCACTGCATTGTTTCTCATTTCATTCTGAGAAAATGAAGTAGACGATAAAGCCTGTTGACGGAGGCGGTTGTTTTCTTTGGGAGTAGCAATTACCACTACTTCTTCAATGTCTATCACTTTGGTGGTATCTTTGCTTTCAGGTACATAGCCTGTTTCGTTTGCTGCCATTGCAGCACTTGCTACAGTTGTGAGTGTGAGCAATAAAGCACTTTTTTTCATCCTCGTATTGTATCTGTTAATACTGTTTTTAAATTCGGTTGCAAAGTAAGTGCGAACAAGTGAAACGTGCAATCCTAATTTATGAGGATTTTATGTAATGGAAAGAGTAAAAGGAACTGTATACAAGAAGCGTCCCACTGCAAGGAGACGATCGTCCCACTACAAGGAGACGGGTGTCTCATTACAATGGTACGACCGTCCCACTGCCGTGGGACGCCTGTGATAACCGGATTCAACTTATCCGATATTCTTTACTTTGATAAGATATTCTGCGATTTGTACAGCATTCAAGGCTGCTCCCTTCTTAATCTGGTCACCTACAATCCAGAAAGTCAATCCGTTTTCGTTTGCCAGGTCTTTACGGATACGTCCTACATATACAGGATCTTTTCCTGCAAGGAACAATGGCATCGGATATTCTTTCTTTTCTGGGTTGTCCATCAGAATCAGTCCTTCTCCTTCTTCGAAAGCCTTGCGTGCTTCTTCTACAGATACCGGACGTTCTGTTTCAATCCAGATGCTTTCTGAATGAGAGCGAAGAGCAGGTACACGTACACAAGTAGCACTTACCTGTACATCAGAGTGCATGATTTTCCGTGTTTCGTTGTACATTTTCATTTCTTCTTTTGTATATCCGTTTTCAGTAAATACGTCAATCTGAGGAATCAGGTTGAAGGCCAACTGATAAGCAAATTTTTCTACTTTTACAGGCTCTCCTGCCAATACCTGACGATATTGTTCGTACAATTCGTCCATAGCAGCTGCACCGGCACCACTGGCAGCCTGATAAGTAGATACGTGTACACGTTTGATGTGTGTCAGGTTTTCGATAGCTTTCAGTGCTACAACCATCTGAATAGTAGTACAGTTCGGGTTGGCAATAATACCTCTCGGACGGTTCAGTGCATCTTCAGCGTTTACTTCAGGTACTACCAATGGAATATCGTTATCCATACGGAACGCACTTGAATTGTCGATCATTACTGCACCATACTTGGTGATAGTATCAGCAAATTCTTTAGAAGTTCCTGCACCTGCAGAAGTAAAGGCAATGTCTACACCTTTAAAGTCATCGTTGTGCTGCAGAAGTTTCACTTCAATCTCTTTTCCACGGAATGTGTACTTCTTTCCGGCACTACGTGTAGAACCGAACAATACTAATTCATCGACAGGGAAGTTTCTTTCTTCGAGCACACGCAGGAATTCTTGACCTACGGCTCCGCTCGCACCAACAATTGCTACTTTCATTTTCTTCGTTTTTATTTTCTGATTAATGTTAGTTCTTTATCCAGTTATCGGACTTTATGTAATGTTATATTGCTTTTTTGTAATGCAAAATGTTGCAATTCTCTAACTGACTGCAAAAATAAGACATTATTAAATATAAACTCGGTGAAATGGGAAGTTTTTTGTAATTTTGTTGTTAAAATGAAAATAGCTTATCTGTTTTATGAAAGAACTGTTCGATTTGATGAATTTTGATATAAGTTTTCCTATTACAGATCCTACATGGATATTCTTTTTGGTATTGGTCATCATTTTGTTTGCGCCGATAGTACTGGAACGGCTTCGCATTCCGCATATTATCGGTATGATTCTGGCCGGTGTGGTAGTAGGGGAGCATGGGTTCAATATCCTGGCACGCGACAGTAGTTTTGAATTGTTCGGTAAGGTAGGGTTGTATTATATCATGTTTCTGGCTGGTCTGGAAATGAATATGGAAGATTTTAAGAGCATCCGTGTTAAGGCTACGGTCTTGGGATTGCTGGCTTTTATCTTTCCATTGGGTATAGGTATCTGGACAAACCTGAACCTGCTGAACTACGGTTTGATGACTTCTGTGCTGCTGGCCAGTATGTATGCTTCACATACCTTGATTGCTTATCCGATTGTGATTCGCTACGGTATTAACAGGCAAAGGGCTGTCAGCATAGCTGTAGGAGGTACGGCGGTCACTGATACGCTGACTTTGTTAGTGCTGGCTGTGATTGGAGGTATGTATAAAGGTGAGACTTCCGAAATGTTCTGGATATGGCTGGTATTGAAAGTCGTTGTGCTCAGTGCGGTTATTATGTTTACCTTCCCCCGTATCGGACGTTGGTTTTTCCGTCGTTACAGTGACAATGTAGTGCAATATATCTTTGTGATGGCCATGGTTTTCCTTGGAGCCGGTCTGATGGAGTTTGTCGGTATGGAGGGAATCTTGGGAGCCTTTTTGGCTGGTTTGGTATTGAATCGTCTGATACCTCATGTTTCTCCTTTGATGAGTCATCTGGAGTTTGTCGGAAATGCCTTGTTTATTCCTTATTTCCTTATTGGCGTGGGGATGTTGATTAATGTCAACGTTTTATTTGGACATATCGACTCGGTTAAAGTAGCTGTGGTAATGATTGTGGTGGCTCTGCTAGGAAAGTGGATTGCTTCATGGCTTACACAGAAGATTTATAAGATGCGGGCATTGGAACGTGAACTGATGTTTGGATTGAGTAATGCTCAGGCTGCTGCTACACTGGCTGCAGTGTTGGTCGGATATAATATTATTCTTCCTTCGGGCGAACGCTTGCTGAATGAAGATGTGCTGAATGGAACAATTCTGCTTATACTGGTAACTTGTGTAGTTAGTTCTTTCATTACGGAACATGCAGCGAAACGTATTGCTATGGATGATGCGGCTGTAACCGATGAAAAAAAACAGGAGAAGGAATGTTTCCTCATACCGGTTGCCAATCCGGAAACTGTAGAAAATTTGATGAATCTCGGATTGGTGGTACGGGATGGTAAAATGAACAACAATCTGGTTGCTTTGAGTGTAATTAATGATAATAGTGACTCGGCTGTCAAACAGGAGATGAGGGGAAAACGTAATCTGGAGCGTGCGGCGCAGATTACAGCCTCTGCAAATGTGGACTTGAAAACAGTCAGCCGTTTCGATTTAAATATTACAACAGGAATCCTGCATGCAGCTAAAGAACATGAAGCGACCAATATCATCATTGGTTTGCATTATAAGGTGAGTATTGTTGACTCTTTTTTCGGAAGTTTGACGGAAAATTTGTTGAAGAATACTTATTTGCAGGTGATGGTAGCCCGCTTCCTTATTCCTGTGAATACGTTGAGGCGTATCATTGTAGCTGTACCTCCGAAAGCTGAGTTTGAGCATGGCTTTATGAAGTGGATTACTCATATGTGTAGAATGAGCGGACAGTTGGGATGCCGTGTACATTTTTATGCGCAAGCCCGTACATTGGGGTATATCAAAGGTTATATTCAACAGAAGCATAAAGAAACAAGAGCTGTTTTCTCTGAGTTGGAAAACTGGGATGACTTGTTGATTCTGACCGGACAAGTGAACTATGATCATCTGTTGGTTATTGTCAGTGCACGTCGTGGCTCCATTTCTTATGATTCGGCTTTCGAAAAATTGCCGACTCAGATTTCCAGATATTTTAATAACAACAGTATCATGGTGCTTTATCCGGAACAGAAAGGAGATCCGAACGAGAGCCTTTCTTTCTCCGATCCGCGTGGATGGGCTGAAACTCAGTATTATGATAAAGTAGGTAACTGGTTTTATAAATGGTTTAAGAAAAATTCATGAGTGAAATAAAGAAAGATTGGCAACAGCGTACAGAATTGTTGCTGGGAGAGGAAAAGATGGAACGTCTGCGTCGGGCACATGTGCTGGTTGTTGGACTGGGAGGAGTAGGGGCCTATGCTGCCGAAATGATTTGCAGAGCAGGAGTGGGAAAAATGACCATTGTAGATGCCGATACGGTTCAGCCCAGCAATATTAACCGCCAGCTTCCTGCCACTCATTCTGTATTAGGAAGACCAAAAGCAGAGGTATTGGCCGAGCGGTTTAAGGATATTAATCCGGAGTTGGAACTGAATGTCTTGCCTGTATATTTAAAGGATGAGGCTATTCCGGAGTTGTTGGATAGTGCTTCTTTCGATTTTATTGTCGATGCTATCGATACGGTTGCCCCTAAGTGTTACCTTATCTATCATGCACTTCAGCGAGGACTTAAAATTGTAAGCAGCATGGGAGCAGGTGCCAAACGGGATATCACTCAGATACGTTTTGCCGATTTGTGGGAAACCTATCATTGCGGATTGAGTAAGGCGGTTCGGAAACGCTTGCAGAAGATGGGAATGAAGCGGAAGTTGCCTGTTGTCTTCAGTACGGAACAGGCTGATGAACATGCAGTGATTCTGGTAGACAATGAACAAAACAAGAAATCAACAGCAGGAACAGTCAGCTATATGCCGGCGGTATTTGGATGTTATCTTGCTGAATATGTAATTCGTAAAATCTGATCATATGATACAATTAGAAAGTATTACGAAAAACTTCGGCTCTTTACAGGTGTTGAAGGGAATAAGTTTTACGATTGAAAAAGGAGAAGTTGTAAGTATAGTGGGACCCAGTGGAGCAGGAAAGACTACTTTACTGCAAATAATGGGCACATTGGATAGACCGGATAGCGGACAGGTCTGGTTGAACGGAACAGACGTCAGCCGGATGAAGGAGAAGGAACTTTCAGCTTTTCGAAACCGGGAGATTGGTTTTGTCTTTCAGTTTCACCAGTTATTGCCCGAGTTTACAGCATTGGAAAATGTAATGATACCTGCCTTGATTCAAGGTGTTTCTTCAAGTACAGCTCGTAAATCGGCTATGGAAATGCTGGATTTCTTAGGATTGTCTTCTCGTGTATCGCACAAACCGGCAGAACTGTCGGGAGGAGAGAAGCAACGTGTGGCTGTAGCCCGTGCTTTAGTTAATCATCCTTCGGTCATTCTGGCCGATGAACCTTCGGGTAGTTTGGATACACAAAATAAGGAAGAATTGCACCGTCTGTTTTTCGATTTACGTGATAAGTTGGGACAGACTTTTGTAATTGTAACCCATGACGAAGACTTGGCTTCGAAAACAGACCGCACTATTCATCTGATAGATGGCCGGGTTGTTTCACTTTAAGGTAATAAAATAAAAAAACTCCTGTCGATGACGGCAGGAGTTTTTTTATGTAGGAATAATAAGTTTGGGGAATTACGCGTTAACACGTTTTTCCTGAATTCTGGCTTTCTTACCAGTAAGAGCACGCAAGTAGTACAATTTAGCACGGCGTACTTTACCAACCTTATTAACTGTAATGCTGTCGATAGCCGGAGATTCCAAAGGGAAGATACGTTCTACACCTACAGTTCCTGACATTTTACGTACAGTGAAACGTTTCTTTTCACCGTGACCTGAGATTTTGATAACAACACCGCGATACAACTGAACGCGTTCCTTGCTACCTTCAACGATACGGTATGCTACTGTGATTGTGTCACCAGCTTTGAATGAAGGATGTTGTTTACCAGTAGCAAATGCTTCTTCTGCAATTTTAATTAAATCCATTGTTTTTTAAAATTAAATTGTTTATCGTTACAACGCAACATATCAAGTAACTCTTCTTTGACAGCGATTGCGCGAAAGCGGTGCAAAGTAAATGATTTTTCGGCATATAGCCAAACGTTTATGGGATATTTTGGAAATAAAACGTTGTAGGGCTTACTTTTTTTCGTTACTTTTGAAAATAAAATGAATATTGTATGAAACTGAATTGTATGAAGCAAGTGGCAATGTCTGCTTTGCTGGCCTGTGTAATAGGAAATACTGCATGTACTTCCAGTTATTCGTTGGTATCGGTAGAAGGAGGAAGAGTTGCCATGACTGACACGTATGACAGACAGGCAGATCAAGCAGCTCTGCAGATTGTTAAGTCTTATAAAGATAGTGTAGATGCGGTGATGGCTCCTATTATAGGTTATGCTCCCGAAGTTCTGAAAGCGTATCGTCCGGAGTCTCCTCTGTCGAACTTGATTGCAGATGTGCTGCGTGAAAGTGCAGAGATAAAGACAGGAGTGCTTCCTGAAGTCGGTGTGATGAATATGGGAGGTATTCGTAATATTCTGAATGCAGGAGCTATTACAGTCAGTTCCATCTATGAAATAAGTCCGTTTCAGAATGCCTTGGTGGTAGTAGAAATGAAAGGAGAAGATTTGTTGGAGTTGTTTGGGCAGATGGCAGCCGTGCATGGCGAAGGACTGAGTGGAGCAAAACTGGTTATCTCGAAAGATGGAAAGCTCTTGAGTGCTAAAGTCGGAGGGCGGAACATCGAGTCTGAAAAACTATATAAAGTGGCTACTATTGATTATCTTGCTGAAGGAAACGATCGCTTGGAAGCATTTAAAAAAGCTGTAAACAAGACCATACCTTCCGATGCCATTTTGCGTGATTTGTTTATTGATTATGTAAAGCGTTGTGAGAAACAGGGAAAGCCTGTACGTGCAAAGATTGAAGGACGTATTGTGGAACAATAGTAAAGGAGGGTATAAGGATGAAAAAATTTTATTTGACTGCATTGTTTTTCCTGTTTGCTGTTGTTGCAACAGCACAGAAAACCAAAGAAGTGTATGTGTTTCATACCAATGATATGCATAGCAGGGTAGAAGCCTTTCCGCAAGATTATCAGGATACATTGTTGGCTGGAAAGGGCGGATTGGTACGTCGGGCTACTTTTATAAAGGAGCAGCGAAGAATGCATCCCGATTTACTGTTGTTCGATTCCGGCGATTTTTCCCAAGGTACTCCCTATTATAATCTCTTTAAGGGAGAGGTGGAAGTGAAACTGATGAACGAGATGGGTTATGATGCCGGTACAATAGGCAATCATGAGTTTGATTTCGGATTGGAGAACATGGCCCGTTTGTTCAAATTGGCTAATTTCCCTATTGTTTGTGCCAATTATGATGTGACGGGTACCGTACTCGAAGGATTGGTAAAGGAATATGTGATTCTTAATCGGGAGGGATTGAAGATTGGAGTCTTCGGTCTTGGTCCTCAACTGGAAGGATTGGTTGCTGCCGAATGCTATGGTGATGTGAAGTTCGAAGACCCTGTTTCGGAGGCTCAGCGTGTGGCTGCCTTTTTGAAAGAAAAAGAACATTGCGATTTGGTTATCTGCCTTTCTCATCTGGGATGGAAAGATGAACCTTATTCGGATATCTCTCTGATAGAAAACACTCGTTATATTGATTTGGTATTGGGAGGACATTCTCATTCTTATTTTGAAAAACCAGAGTTCTATGAAAATCTGGATGGAGAGCGAATCCCCTTGCAGCAAATGGGCAAGAATGCAGTCTTTGTAGGTAAAGTAGTGTTGAAACTTGAGAAAGAAAAATAAATGAACAGACGATTTATATGTAGTATATGGCTTTTGTGTATAGGTATGGCTTTGTCTGCACAGACAACAGGCATATTGAGCCATATAAAAGATACGGTTGCTTGTAACAAATGGGTAGAGGAACAGCTTGCCGGGATGACTCTGAAGCAGAAAATCGGGCAACTGTTTATCCATACGGTAGCTCCGGTTACTACGCAGAAGAACAAGGAGAATATAGCGCAGGCTGTGAAAGAGTATGCTGTGGGAGGACTTCTGTTTTCCGGTGGCACACTCGATAAACAGGTGCAGCTTACAAATTGGGCACAGCAAATGGCTAAAGTCCCCTTGATGATTACTTTCGATGGGGAATGGGGGCTGGCCATGCGATTGAAAGAGTTTCCTGCTTTCCCGAGAAACCGGGTACTTGGATGTATACAGAGTGATACCTTGCTGTATCGTTATGGGCGGGAAGTAGCCCGTCAGTTGCGCGAGATTGGAGTCTGTGTGAATTTTGCTCCGGTAGCCGATGTGGATAACAATCCGAAGAATCCGGTTATCAATACCCGTTCGTTTGGAAGTAATCCCCGCGAAGTCGCACGGAAGGTGATTGCTTATTCACGAGGTTTGGAAGATGGAGGAGTGATGGCTGTATGCAAGCATTTCCCAGGTCATGGAGATACTGAAGTCGATTCGCATCATGCACTTCCAGTGTTGAATTTCGACCGTGCCCGTTTGGACAGTGTGGAACTTTTGCCTTTCAGACAGGCGATAAATGCCGGTATTAGTGGAATGATGGCCGGGCATTTGAATGTGCCGGCATTGGGGAAAAAGCCCGCATCGGTTTCACCGGATATTGTGCGGGGAGTGTTGCAGGGCGAACTGAAATTCTCCGGTTTGACATTTACTGATGCACTGGCTATGAAAGGCATCTCCGGAAGTACGGATCTCTGTGCACAAGCTTTGATTGCCGGCAACGATATGTTGCTTGCTACCCGTAATCTGAAGAGGGAATTGGACGGTGTACTGGCTGCTATCCGAAGCGGGAAATTATCCGAAGAAACAATCAATCAGAAATGTCGCAAGGTGTTGACTTATAAATATGCCTTGGGTATGAACACTCGTCCGGAAATTCGTACCGAAGGGTTAAAACAACGTATTTATACTGATAATACGGAAAAGTTGATGAAGGATTTGGATAAGGCAGCGGTTACCTTGCTGAAAGATTCAGATTATGTGCTGCCCTTAGACTTGTCGTTATCCGGAACGGTTTTGTTGAGTGTATCTTCTTCGCTGACAAAATCTGCTCCTTTTTATCAACGGTTGCGCGAAACGGTAGACCTTAGCTGGATGCGGGCCAATACGGATTCCTTGTCGGTTATTCGTCAGAAACTTCGTGCTGCGCAGCGGGTAATTGTAGCCTTGTATGAGAAAGATTGTACCCCTTATGCTCGCTTGATAAAGGAAATTGCCGGAGAAAAAGATGTGGTTTTTGTTTGTTTTACCTCTCAGAAGTCATTGGAGAAAATTCCGTCGGTAATGGAAAAGGTTACGGCTGTAGTATTGGCTCATACGGATACTCCATCAGTACAGCGATATGTAGCAGATGCAATAACAGGAAAGACTTGTATCGACGGACGTTTGTCGGTGGGCGTGTCAGGGCTTTGGACAGCTGGTACCGGAATAGTCCTTGATCCGGATCGTCCGCGTCGCTTTAAACCTGAAGATTTTGGATTGGATTCTCGCGTCTTGTCGTCTATTGATAGTATTGCACAAGAAGGAATCCGTGCGGGTGCTTTTCCGGGTTGTCATGTATTGATACAGAAAGAGGGATATCCTGTTTATAATAAATGTTTCGGACATTTTACTTATGACGAAGCTTCAAGTCCGGTCACAGAAAATGATTTGTACGATCTGGCCTCATTGAGTAAGGCTACGGGGACTTTGCTTGCTGTGATGAAGTTATATGATGAAGGACGGTTAGGGTTGACCGATAAAATCAGCCGTTATGTACCTCAGCTTGCAGGTACCGACAAGCAGAATATTACTGTACAGGAGTTGTTGTATCATGAATCCGGACTTCCTTCTTATTTACCTTTTTATATGGAGGTAATTGATAAGGAAAGCTGCAAGGGAGGGCTTTATTCGAAAAGGAAGGATGAGTCTCACCAGATACAGATTGCTCCCAGCTTGTATATCTCTACCGATTATAAGTATAAGCCGGAATGGATTTCCAGAACGTATTCTGCAGACTATCCTTTGCAGATTGCCGACAGCTTGTTTATCAAAAAGGAGTTTCGGGATTTGGTCCTGAAAGAGTTGGCTGATGCTCCTCTCAAAAATCGTTCATACCGTTACAGTTGCTTGAATTTTATGCTGCTGAAAGAAATGGTTGAAAATATATCGGGAATGCCGATGGACAGCTATTTGGATAGTGTATTTTATAAACCCATGGGGTTGACACACACGCTTTATAATCCTCTGAATCGTTTTAAAAAGGAGAAGATTGTTCCCTCTGTGGCAGAAGATTTCTTGCGTGGCGGTGTATTGCAAGGGTATGTACACGATGAGGCTACAGCCTTGTTGGGAGGGGTTTCCGGCAATGCCGGTCTCTTTTCTACGGCACGTGAGGTCGCTGCCATTTTTCAGATGATAATGGATCGGGGAATTTACGGCGACCGTCGGTATTTAAGCCGTAATACTTGCGATTTGTTTATGACGATGAAGTCGAAGAATAGCCGGAGAGGCTTGGGATTCGACAAACCGGATATGAAGGATACAGAAGCCAGTCCTTGTGCAGCAGAAGCTCCCGCAACTGTGTTTGGTCATACCGGATTTACCGGTACGTGTGCATGGGCCGATCCGGATAATAATCTGGTCTTTGTTTTTCTTAGCAATCGTATTTATCCGGAAGCTTTTGGACGGAATCTTTTGATGAAGCTGAATATTCGTCCTCGTATGCAACAGGCAATGTATCAGTCTTTAAAGAAATGAGTTTATTTAGAATAAGTATAAATATAGTAGTTTTTGCTATGTGGAGGTTACAACATAAGCTAAATTGTTTACCTTTGCAATAACGAATTAGTACTACTATAATAACTTAACTTTTACTACAATGGCTTACGTAATTAGTGACGATTGTATCGCTTGCGGTACTTGTATCGATGAATGTCCGGTTGGCGCTATTTCTGAAGGTGATAAATACTCTATCAACCCAGAAATGTGTACAGAATGTGGAACATGTGCAGATGTATGTCCTTCTGAAGCTATCAGCTTGGGATAATCGATAATCGTCTTATGACAAACTAATATAGGCTGTTCTCGTTAAGAGAGCAGCCTATTTTTATTTATATTCCTGTTTGCGCCTTTCGAAGGATGACTGATTTTACTGATTTGTCTTGAAATCTCAGGTTGACAAATCGATGTGATTTTTCTTGTTCTGGAAATAAAAATAAAAGAAAAAGCCTTTTGCGCTAACTTGTATTTTGCTCAAAACTTATGCTCACGGATGGAATTTGGGAGTATAAATAGAGAAAATATGCGGAATATTCTGTTGTACAACATAAATTAGAGACTTATAAGCGAAGATAAAAGTACTTGTATTATGGACTGATGATACAAGTATCGACAGGTTGTGTGACTAATCGCGTTGTCTTAAGCGACTAATCACGTTTGCAGATGTGAATAGAATCCGGTTTTAATGTTGTTTTTGTGGCTATTCAGTCCTTTTTATGAGAAAAATATTCTCCGTTTGGAAAAAGATAAAAAGACTCAGAATAATGTTTATTGGAGGCATATTGTAAAAGGGTAGAGCTGTTTGTAGGAAAATAGGATGAAAATGTCTGCAATCTCTTTCTTTGTGAATTTTCCAAATGCCGGAAAACGGCCAAATTTCTTATGACTTCTGAAGGAGGAGACGAATAGCGCCGTGTAGAAGCCTCTGATTTGACATTTTGTTATTTTCTTTTTCTCCGTTGGGGGAGTTGTTTCTTTTTTACATTTTGTCAGTTGGGGCGGGTTTTATCAGTCGTTGGAAATTCTATCCATGCCCTATATTGTGGTGGACTGAAATCTGGCAGAGCATGGATAGAATGGGACACAGATTACTTGTTTTTGGATAAGAACTTACGGCTAAGCCATTTTCTGACAGGTTCGTCGTAACACTTCAAGCACAGATAGGCCAGCAGGATGCTTCCTGTGTATACAAGGGCAGCCATTTGCCAGCATTCTGTAAATGTATAAAGCTTGTTTTTTATCAGCCATGCATAGAACAGGTACATAAGCGGATAGTGAATGGCATACAGAGGGAACGAGATGTCGCCTAAAAAACGGCAGATGCGTGTAGACTGTTTGTCTGTAGTTTTACCGGAGGCGGCTATCCAAACCAATGCAGGAAAGATAAGAGCGATACAGATCAACTCGTATACTCCGTTCAAGCAGACCGGTGATTTGCCTTCTATATAGGGAATGCAAAACAGTATCAGCAATACGGCCGAGCAAATCCAAAAAGCTCCTCTTATTTTTATGGGGCGGAAGTGTCGGGATAATAGCATACCCAGTGAAAACGGAAAGAGCATACGCAGCATGCCTCCCCAGAAATTGGCACCATCGAGTGTCCATCCTACTCCCAGCATGCCGTATCCTACAATGTCGAAGAGTGCAAACCAGGCCAGTCCGATACCTGAAAGGGCGACCAGTATTGCCAGTCCCCTGTTAGAAAGACGATGGATAAATAAGGCATACAGGATATTTCCAATGTATTCAAAAAACAGAGACCAGCTGGGACCGTTCAGAGAGAACATTTCTCCATTTCCCCGTACGTCGTAGCCCGCTCCCGGATAGGCCGGAATAAAGAACATGGCAGCCAGCAGGGCAAGCATAACGGCTGAGGTAGCAACGTGGCTTCCATCCCACTGTACAGAACCTTGAATGCAAAAGGTGATAGCTCCAATGATTGTTCCCATAATAATCATGGGGTGAAGGCGAATCAGGCGGCGTGTAAAGAAGTTGCCTAATGTCATGTTTCTTTTCCAACGGTCATCGTAGGCATAGCCGATGACAAATCCCGAAAGAATGAAGAAAAAGTCGACTGCCAGATAGCCGTGATTGATGGTGGTAATCAATGTACCTCCGGCAGCGAAGGAAAGGCCTTCGAAAATATGGTAAAATACGACTAGTAATGCTGCTACTCCTCGTAGTCCGTCGAGAAGCTCGTAGTGTGGCTTTGTATCGGTAAAAGCTGCTGAAGAAATGTGTGACATGATATTTGAATTATTTTGTAGTTATGTTTTTAGTGGGGCAAAAGTAGGTAACTTTATAGAAATAATATTTGTTCTACAACAAAAACGACCGGACGGACTGAGAAGAAAGACCGATTATTGGGGTTGATAAGGGTAGGATTGAACATTTTGTTTTATGGATATGGATGGTATTTTTGTGATGGGAGGCAAGGGTATGTGTGTGTTACTGTATTGAGGGCTGAATTTTTTTTTTTTTTTTTGATTTTGTGAATAAGGGTTAGTCGCTGAAAATAAGAATGTTATATTTGTCTGCGAAAGAAAGATGAAATTTTTTATGAAAAAAAGTGCAAGAAATGTTTGCAGGTTTAAAATAAAGCTGTACCTTTGCAACCGCAATCGAGAACGATACAACGGGCGTTTAGCTCAGCTGGTTCAGAGCATCTGCCTTACAAGCAGAGGGTCG
>UQPQ01000042.1 GCA_900542985.1 uncultured Bacteroides sp. | reverse complement strand
ATATTATATATATAATATATATATATTATAAAATATAATACCCTTGTTTTTTCTCTTCAAAGCTATTTGTCATTTGTCACAATTGTCACGTTGTCACACTATGAAGCAGAGAGAGGGGGAGGTAAGGAGAGCGAAAAAAATGCAGAACTCCCTTATCCGGTTGGTAAAAGTAGCTTTTGCATATGCCAAAACAAGGTTTTAGAAAAAGATTTTCCCTTTTAACAGATTTTTACAGATTAGCGGAGCCTTGTTTTGGGATTCTTCCCGTAAAGGCCTTACTTTTGTCCAAGTGATAGGAAACATGTAATCTTTAGGTCGTATTTGCGCTCTTTGACATCATACAAGGAAAAAACGCCACCGATGTGGGGCTAACCGATGACGGGCAATCAGTTCTTTCGCGGATATGTATTCTTGAAAATCGGATTCTGCTGTAAATTGAAAATCTGTCTTTGCAAAGACCGGAACAGGAAATAACACGGCTTCAGGTGAAATAGTATGAGCAAATAATTTTCGCCTTTCTCTTTTATCCCAAATATTTATATTAAATTTGCGCAACATTCTGCGAACTATAAAAATGATATATATATGAATATCTCTTATAACTGGCTGAAAGAGTATGTAGATTTTAATTTGACACCTGATGAAGTGGCAGCCGCACTGACTTCCATCGGACTGGAGACAGGTGGAGTAGAAGAAGTTCAATCGATAAAAGGAGGATTGGAAGGCCTCGTAATAGGTGAGGTCCTGACTTGCGAACCGCATCCTAATTCCGACCATATGCATATTACTACTGTAAATCTGGGACAGGGAGAACCTGTACAGATTGTGTGTGGTGCAGCCAATGTAGCTGCCGGACAGAAAGTAGTAGTAGCTACGCTGGGAACAAAGCTCTACGATGGCGATGAATGTTTTACCATTAAGAAATCAAAACTTCGCGGAGTAGAATCGAACGGTATGATTTGTGCCGAAGATGAAATTGGTATTGGTACAAGTCACGAAGGTATCATTGTATTACCGGACGATGTGGTTCCCGGTACTTTGGCAAAAGACTATTATAACATCAAGAGCGACTATGTACTGGAAGTAGACATCACTCCAAACCGTGCAGATGCTTGTTCTCACTATGGTGTAGCTCGCGACCTTTATGCGTGGTTGCGTCAGAATGGTCATCAGGCTACTTTGAAGCGCCCGTCTGTAGAAGCTTTCAAGGTAGATAACCATGACATGGATATTGATGTGGTAGTGGAAAATGCAGAAGCATGTCCGCGCTATGCAGGTGTATCCATCAAGAACGTAACCGTAAAGGAAAGTCCTGAATGGTTACAGAACAAGCTCCGTCTTATCGGTGTACGTCCTATCAACAACATTGTGGATATTACCAACTACATTCTTCATGCGTACGGACAGCCTATGCACTGCTTCGATGCCGACAAGATTAAAGGCGGAAAGATTGTTGTGAAGACTTGTGCAGAAGGTACTAAGTTTGTGACTTTGGACGAAGTAGAGCGTACACTTTCGGAACGCGACCTGATGATTTGCAATACCGAAGAGCCGATGTGTATTGCCGGTGTATTTGGTGGACTGGATTCCGGTACTACAGAAACAACCAAGGATGTATTCCTTGAAAGTGCTTACTTCCATCCTACTTGGGTGCGTAAGACTGCGCGTCGTCATGGATTGAGTACTGACTCGTCTTTCCGTTTCGAACGTGGTGTAGATCCGAACGGTACTATTTATGCATTGAAAGAGGCTGCTTTGCTGGTGAAAGAACTTGCCGGAGGAGAAATCGCTTCGGAAATCAAGGATGTATACCCGACTCCGATTGCTGACTTTAAGGTAGATTTGGAATATGCTTACATCAACTCTCTGATTGGTAAGGAAATTCCGAAGGAAACTGTAAAAAGCATCGTAACCAGCCTGGAGATGAAGATTGCGGAAGAAACAGAAACTGGTCTGTCTCTGCTTGTTCCTCCTTATCGTGTGGATGTACAGCGCCCGTGCGATGTGGTAGAAGATATTCTCCGTATTTACGGTTATAATAATGTAGAGATTCCTACTTCTGTAAAATCGAGTCTGAGCGTAAAAGGCGATGTAGACAAGTCGGTAAAACTTCAGAATCTGGTGTCAGAACAGTTGGTAGGTTGTGGTTTCAATGAAATTCTGAACAACTCTCTTACTGCTGCTGCTTATTATGAAGGACTGGAAACTTACAAGCCGGAAAATCTGGTTCGTCTGATGAACCCGTTGAGCAACGACTTGAATGTAATGCGTGCCACACTGCTCTTTGGTGGTTTGGAAAGCATCCAACACAATGCCAACCGTAAGAATGCCGACCTGAAGTTCTTTGAATTCGGTAACTGCTATCACTTCAATGCAGAGAAGAAAAATCCGGAAAAGATTCTGGCTGCTTACTCAGAAGAGTTGCATTTAGGCTTGTGGATGACCGGTAAACGTGTAAGCAATTCATGGGCACATGCCGATGAAAACATGTCTGTGTATGAACTGAAGGCTCATGTGCTGAATATCTTCCGTCGTTTGGGTGTAAACTTCGGAGGACTGGTATTTGGAAACTTGACTGATGATATTTATTCAGTAGCCATTTCAGTACATACCCGTGGCGGTAAGTTGCTGGCTACTTTCGGTATAGTTTGCAAGAAGATTCAGAAGGCATTCGATATTGATAACGAAGTCTATTATGCTGATTTGAACTGGAAGGAACTGATGAAAGCTATCAAGGGCAATACGGTTTCTTTCCGCGAAATATCGAAGTTCCCGGCTGTAAAACGCGACCTCGCTCTGCTGATAGACAAAGGTGTACAGTTTGCCGAAATCGAAAAGATTGCTTACGAAACAGATAAGAAATTATTGAAGAGCGTAGAATTGTTCGATGTATACGAAGGCAAGAATCTGGAAGCGGGCAAGAAGAGTTATGCTGTAAGCTTTATGCTTCAGGATGAAAATGCAACCTTGAATGATAAGCAGATTGACAAGGTAATGCAGAAACTTATTGCCAACTTGCAGAATAAGCTGGGAGCTGTTTTGCGATAAAAAAGAAAAACTTTATGCATACCGAAATCAAACCGGACTATCACATCAAGGAGAAAAGGAAATATACAGCTGCTTTTGTACTGTTCTTTCTTCTGACAATACAGGCGGGCAGAGTGTTGTATAATTTTTCTGTCAATGAAACCTGGAAGAATATTCTGGCAATAGCCGGTGGATTAGTATGCGTAACTATCGCTTGTCTGGCTTTCTTTAAATGTAGAAAGCTGGAAAAGAATAAAGACAAGAAAATTCATTAAAAAATAAACTAAAATATACTATCCAATGGGAAGAGCATTTGAATATAGAAAAGCTACAAAGCTGAAAAGATGGGGTCACATGGCTAAGACCTTTACACGTCTGGGTAAACAAATCGCTATTGCAGTAAAAGCTGGCGGTCCGGAACCGGAAAACAACCCGACATTGCGTTCGGTAATCGCTACTTGTAAGCGTGAAAACATGCCGAAGGATAATATCGAACGTGCTATCAAAAACGCAATGGGTAAAGACCAGAGCGACTACAAAGGTATGACATACGAAGGATATGGTCCTCATGGAGTAGCCGTATTTGTAGATACTTTGACAGACAATACTACACGTACTGTAGCAGACGTTCGTTCTGTATTTAATAAATTTGGTGGTAACTTGGGTACTACAGGATCATTGGCATTCTTGTTCGACCATAAATGTGTATTTACCTTTAAGAAGAAGGATGGCATGGATATGGAAGAACTGATTCTCGACCTGATTGACTATAATGTCGAAGATGAGTTTGATGAAGATCCGGAAGAAGGAACAATTACTATCTATGGTGATCCTAAGAGTTATGCTGCTATTCAGAAACATTTGGAAGAATGTGGATTTGAAGATGTAGGTGGTGACTTTACATATATACCAAACGATTTGAAAGAAGTAACTCCGGAACAGCGTGAAACTATCGACAAGATGATTGAACGTCTGGAAGAGTTCGATGACGTACAGACTGTATATACAAATATGAAACCGGAAGAAGAATAATTCTTTCGTGTCTGAACGATAATAAGACAAAGAAGGAACTGTATCAGGACAAGTGACTTGTTGCTTTTGTTTTGCTACAGTTCCTTTTATTTTATACTCTTTATTTTGATTGATATGAAAATTAATTATACTACACAAGGTACATGCAGTAAACTGATCGAAGTAGAAGTAGAGAATGGTATAGTGCAGGAGGTACATTTCATTGGAGGATGTAATGGCAATCTGCAAGGCATCAGTGCTTTGGTAAAAGGAATGCCGGTAGAAGCAGTGATCAGTCGTCTGGAGGGAATCCGTTGCGGAGGTCGCCCTACTTCGTGTCCTGATCAGCTTTGTAAAGCATTGCACATGCTCGAAAAGTAATATTCTTTTGGGCTATATACAGGTTTTGATAAGCCCCGAAGAAGTATAGCTGTGATTACAGGCCAAGATATTTTAACGACTGTAGTTTGGAGTGCCTTTATTTATTGCTTATCTTTAAGAAATAACCTTACACTCTTTTTACAATGGGAACCTTAGGCTGTATCAATGATATGCTTCGTCGGGACAAAGAAAACCGTGAACTCCGTAAGGTAAGCAAGGAGCGCTTGCATGCCACACACCAGCGTCTGTTGTCGGTAAAAGAAGCCTCGCCTTTACCTGATATCACTTCCGAAGATTTATCGGAAATTATACATCAGACTCAAATCCGGGAGTCTGCAGAGAGAAAGCATTTCTTCCGTTTTACATTGATTTTTCTCGGTGCTATTTTACTGGTCATACTACTTCTTGCTGCACTTATTCTGCTAATTGTTTGAAGGGAAGCCTGTATATATTCCCGAAGGTTTCTTATCTTTGTGTTCAGCTAATTTACACAGAAAGATATGGAGCAAGATCCCCGATTATTAGTTTATAAGGCCTCGGCAGGTTCTGGAAAGACCTTTACGCTGGCTATACAATTCATTATCCAACTTATACAAGATCCTCACGCGTATCGCAAAATATTGGCCGTAACCTTTACCAACAAAGCTACTACGGAAATGAAAGACCGTATTTTAAGTCAGCTGTACGGTATTGCTACAAAAGACAAAGGTTCGGATAATTATTTGCAGGAAATCGTTCGCCGTACTTCGAAGACTGAAGCTGAAGTGAGACAGGCGGCAGATGAAGCCTTGCATTATATTATTCACGATTATAGTCGCTTCCGTATCGAAACCATCGACTCTTTTTTCCAGTCGGTTATGCGTAATCTGGCTCGCGAACTGGAGTTGGGTGCCAATCTTTCGGTAGAACTGAATAATGCGGAAGTGCTGAGTGATGCGGTAGATACCCTTATCGAAAAGTTGGATCGCCGTTCACCGGTATTGTATTGGCTGTTGGAGTATATTGAAGAGCGAATAGCCGATGACAAGCGCTGGAATGTGTCGGGAGAAATCAAGAACTTTGGTCGAAATATCTTCGATGAAGAATACCTGGAGAAAGGAAAAGGACTCCGTAAAAAATTGGCTGATCCTCAGTTCATTCCTCATTATCGCAAGCAGTTGCAGGACCTTCGCGAAGAGGCATTAGAACAGATGAAAGGATTCAGCGAACAGTTCATTGGTTTGCTGGAAGCAAACGGCCTGAGTCCGGCCGATCTGAAGAATGGTTCGAGAGGGATAGGAAGTTACTTTAACAAGCTTTCGAACGGATATCTGGCGAATGATATTCGCAATGCTACGGTAGAAAAATGTCTTGAAAGTGAGGATAACTGGACAACCAAAACATCTTCTTATCGGGATACTATCCGTTCACTTGCCGCCAATGAACTGATTCCCTTATTGGGGGAAGCGGAAAAGTTCCGTGTACGAAACAATCTGATAGTCAATTCCTGTGATCTTTCACTCCGCCATCTCAATAATCTTCGTCTGCTGGCTCATATCGACGATGAAGTACGCTTGCAGAATCAGGAACACAATCGTTTTTTGCTCTCGGATACCAACAATCTGTTGCATAGCCTGATTCGGGAGGGAGATGCTTCGTTTGTATACGAAAAAATAGGAACCACTATCGATACGGTGATGATTGATGAATTTCAGGATACTTCCCGTATGCAATGGGAAAACTTCCGTCTGCTTTTACAGGAAAGCTTGTCGAAGAAGGAGGGGAGTTTGATTGTGGGCGATATCAAACAGAGCATTTACCGTTGGCGTAGCGGTGACTGGCGTATCTTGGCGAATTTGGATAAAGACCCGGCTTTTCGCACCCAGGAATGTACACTTGCTACCAATTGGCGTAGCGAGGCCAACATTATCCGTTTTAATAACGAACTATTTACAGCAGCCTGCCAGGTGCTGAACGACCGCTATGAAGAAGAATCGGGAGAGCCTTGTACCCAACTGATGAATGCGTATAGCGATGTCTGCCAGCAAACTGCCAAGAAAACCGAAGAAGGATACATCAAAATCAGTTTTCTGGCTGATAGCAAGGAGCATCCTTATGCAGACCGTATGCTGGAAGAACTGGCCCGTGAAGTGGACACATTGGTAGGACAAGGGGTGCAAGTAAACGACATTGCCATTCTGGTGCGAAAGAACAAAGCTATTCCGGCTGTAGCCGATTATTTTGATAAATATACTCCGTATCGCATTGTATCCGACGAAGCCTTTCGTCTGGATGCCTCACTTGCTGTATGCATGATGATTGATGCCTTGCGCTATCTCATTACTCCCGAGGACCGTATTGCTCAAGCGCGTCTGGCGGTATCCTATCAGCAGGAAGTATTGCATAAATCAGTCGACCTGAATACTGTCCTACTTAACCGGATTGAAGATTATCTTCCGGCAGGATTTATGTTGCAAATCGCTGTGTTACGACTTATGCCTCTTTACGAACTGCTGGAGAAACTCTTCCTCCTTTTCAATTTGCAAGAGATAAAAGACCAGGGAGCTTATCTCTGTGCTTTCTACGATGCGGTAACCGATTATCTGCAGAACAATTCATCTGAACTGACAGCATTTATTGTGCATTGGGATGAAAAATTGCATGAAAAGACCATTCCTTCCGGAGAAATTGATGGTATCCGTATTCTTTCTATCCACAAATCAAAGGGATTGGAATATCATACGGTACTGATTCCATTCTGTGACTGGAAGATGGAGAACGAAACCAACAATCATCTTATCTGGTGTTCGGTAGCCGGTACAGGTGATGAAACCGATCTTCCTCCCTTCAACGAACTCGATCTTGTTCCGGTAAACTATTCGGCAAATATGGCAGAATCCATTTACCGGAACAGTTACCGGGAAGAACGTTTGCAGCTTTGGGTAGACAACCTGAATCTGCTTTACGTAGCATTTACACGTGCCTGTAAAAATCTTATCATCTGGGGAAAAGCCAATCAGCGTGGAACGGTATCCGGACTTCTTTCCGAAGCATTGCCTCAGGTATCGCTTTTTTCCTCTTCTGCTACATCTGCCGGAGAAGAAGAGAACGATTCTTCCATAGAAGGAGAGGAAATCTACGAATATGGTACACTCTGCCTATCGGATACTTCGAAGAAAAAGACTACGTCTACCAACCGCCTAACTACCGAAGCCGAAGCCCTTCCTGTCACCATCGAATCTTTGGAAACAGAAGTGGAGTTCAAACAATCCAACCGTTCAGCCGATTTCATACGAGGCGATGAAGAAGAAGACAAGGAAAGCCGTTACATTCGTCAAGGACAATTGTTGCATCACCTTTTTGCTTCCATCGGGCAGGAGAGTGATCTTCCCCAAGCCATTGAACGACTTCGTTTCGAAGGCATTATCGAATCGGCAGAACAGGAAGAGCAAATCCGTAAGTTGGCTGCATGGGCTTTGCATAATCCGCGCGTCAAAGAGTGGTACAATGGTGAATGGAGACTATACAACGAATGTGCTATCATCTATACTGATGCTGACGGAAAGGTACAGACCCGACGTCCCGACCGTGTCATGATGAAGAAAGACAAGGTTGTAGTCGTTGATTTTAAGTTTGGTAAGAAAAAAGATATTTACAATCGTCAGGTGCGCGAATATATGGACTTGCTTATTTCTATGGGATATACCCATGTGGAAGGCTATTTATGGTATGTATTTGCCAACGAACTGGAAGCCATCTGATAAAGAAAAGTATAAAAAGAAACGGAATGCGTATGGAAACTTTTTTACAGCAAGTAGCACACGATTTATATCAGAAGACCGGTGGTGATTTTACAGATGTAGCCGTGGTCTTTCCCAATAAGCGTGCCGGATTGTTCTTCGACGAATATCTGGCCAAGGAAGCCGACCGTCCTCTTTGGTCGCCTTCTTATGTCAGCATCAGTGAACTTTTCCGCCAGTCGTCCGACTGGACCGTGGGTGATCCGGTAAAGCTGGTATGCGATTTATATAAAATCTTCCGAGAGGTGACGGGTAGCAAGGAAACGCTGGACGAATTTTATTTCTGGGGAGAAATGCTGATTGGCGATTTCGATGATGCCGACAAGAACCTGGTGGACACGAAAGCCCTGTTCAGTAACCTGAAAGACCTGAATGCTTTGATGGATGATTACGATTTTCTTGAAGAAGGACAGAAAGAAGCCATCAGTCAGTTCTTCAAGAATTTCTCTATCAATCAGGTAACGGAGCTTAAACAACGCTTTATTTCCCTTTGGGATGTATTGGGCGATATCTATATACAATACAGGACATTGTTGGCCAGTCAGAAATTGGCATACGAAGGAATGCTTTATCGCCGTGTAATCGATGAATTGAACATCGAACAGCTTCCTTACAAGAAATATGTATTTGTCGGATTCAATGTATTGAACAAAGTAGAGCACCGTCTGTTCGAAAAGTTGAATGCTGCAGGAAAAGCTTGGTTCTACTGGGATTACGATGTATTCTATTTGAATAAAACTCCGCATGAAGCAGGAGAATTTATCCGTCGCAATCTTCGTGATTTTCCTTCAGAGTTGCCGGCTTCCTTCTTCGACCATCTGAATCATCCTAAAGAGGTAACCTTCATCGAGTCGCCTACAGAGAATGGCCAGGTACGTTATCTGCCTCAGTGGATTCGGGAAAATCTTACCGAACAGGAAAAAGAAACTGCTGTAGTATTGTGCAACGAAGCCTTGTTGCAGCCTGTGCTGCATGCTTTGCCAGACAATATTCGTCACATCAACATTACGATGGGGTTTCCTTTGTCGCAGACTCCGGCATATAGTTTCATCAATTCGCTGATGGAGCTTCATGTGGCAGGATACAATGCAACCAATGGCAGATACCGCTTTGCCGAAGTTCTCAGTCTGTTGCGTCATTCGTATACCCGGCAATTGTCTGCTATGGCAGAGGAACTTGAAAAGACTTTGATTCATGACAATCGTTTTTATCCGCTTCCTTTGGAGCTGAAGAAAGATGCAGTATTGGAACTGCTGTTCGAACCTCAGACAACCAACTTGGGTTTATGCTCACTTTTGGGAGAAGCCTTGAAACAAGTGGCGGCATTATACAACAAGCAGGGAAGTGGGGCAGGAGAGGCTTTCGATCAGTTGTATCGCGAATCATTGTTCAAAGCTTACACGTTGGTCAATCGTTTCCATACCTTAGTAGAAAGTGGTGAACTAACCGTTCAACTTCCTACACTAAAACGTTTGCTTACTCGTGTATTGGCTACGGCCAGCATTCCTTTTCATGGCGAACCGGCTATCGGTATGCAGGTAATGGGGGTATTGGAAACCCGTAACCTCGATTTTCGTCATCTGGTATTGCTTTCTGTCAACGAAGGACAGCTTCCAAAATCAGGAGGCGATTCGTCTTTCATTCCCTACAACTTGAGAAAAGCCTTTGGCATGACTACCATCGAACACAAGATTGCGGTTTATGCTTACTATTTCTACCGTATGATACAGCGTGCCGAAAAAGTAACCATGATGTATAATACTGCTACCGATGGCATTAACCACGGAGAATTGTCGCGTTTCATGCTCCAGTTCCTTATCGAGTGGGGGTATACCGTAAAACGTGCCCATCTGGAAGCAGCACAGTCGCCTCAAGGTTCTCAGCCTATTGTGGTAGAAAAGACACCGGAAGTCATGAAACGTATGCAGAGCTTGTTCGATGTTCGGGTCAATCCCAAGGCCGTACTTTCTCCTTCTGCTTTGAATTACTATTTGGATTGTCCACTAAAGTTTTATTATCGTGCCGTAGCCAAACTCTCTTTGCCTGATGAAGTAACCGGTGAAATCGATTCAGCTACGTTTGGGACCATTTTCCACGATGCGGCAGAGCATATTTACAAAGATTTGACTACGCACGGAAAGGTGATAAACAAAGATGCTATCGAGGCTCTGCTGAAAGATGAAATCCGTGTGCAGAATTATGTGGATGATGCGTTTAAGCGCCTTTTCTTCCATGTAAAACCCGATGAAAAGCCAGAATACAACGGAGTACAGCTCATTAATTCTGCCGTTATCGTAAAATACATTCGCCAGTTGTTGCGAAACGACCTGCGCCATGCTCCGTTTACTTTTGTAGCATCGGAATATCCGGTCTTCGAGCCTACCGAAATACAGACTCCAAAAGGAATAATTCGTTCGCGTATTGGAGGAATTATCGACCGTATGGATGCGAAAGATAATGTCTTACGTATTGTGGATTACAAGACAGGAGGAGATGCAGATATTCCTGCCAATGTGGAGTCACTTTTTATACCCGACAAGAAACGTTCTAACTACATCTTCCAAACCTTTCTTTATGCTTCACTCATTTGTAAGCAGTTGCGTGAAAAGAACGATTCCCGTAAGGTGGCGCCGGCTCTGCTCTATATACACCGTGCTGCTTCTGCCGATTATTCTCCAATAGTACGTATGGGAGAACCGCGTAAGAGCAAAGAAGAAGTAACCGACTTTGCACAACATGAAGAAGAATTCAGAGGAAGATTAAAAGAACTGTTGGAAGAAATCTTCCATCCGGATATTCCTTTCCGCCAGACCGAAATACCGGAAAAATGTTTGTATTGTGATTATAAGGATTTGTGTAAGAAGTAACTTCTACCAATCATTTTACATGTTATAAGGTGTGCGATTACACTTTATAATATGTAAGATGATATTTATTCTCTCTTGAATTTGTCTTTCTTTTTATAACTCTTTTATTTTTTTCGTGGAACTTTTTATATGTGGTATATGTACTAAAAAACGCGACTATTCACGTGAGCTAACGTGACTAATCGCGTTGGCTTACGTGAATAGTCGCGTTAGCTATCGATACAAGTCGCGTAAACCGGTGGTACAAGTAAGGTAAAACTCATGGTTCTCTTTAAATGAAAATAACAGTCTTGAATATGAAACTCCCGATGTTAAATAGCCCATTATGACTATTTAGCACCGGGAGTTTCATATCTAATTGTATATTCTATGATTCCAAACAATCTTAAGATTCTTGAGCTTTAGACTCTTCTGAAGCATCAGTAACTTTTGTTTCTTTTACAAGTCTTTTGGTATTGTTAGCGATAGCAGCCAATGCTCTGTAGAGTTCTGCAATTAATCTTCCAGAAACAACAATGAGAAATCCCATGATAGGATACATGATTACCATGCTGAAACCAACACCCATAGGAAGTACGCTATTACCTAACATTCCCCCTAAAGAATCGTTTACTCCAAAGAGAACAAATAATAAGGATATCAAACATCCTCCAACTCCTATGTAAAAACCTAACCATTCTCCCATTGTCTGTATAAAATGTGAAACAACAGGAATGGCAATAAACTCATTTTCTTCTTGAAGATATTCTTTTACTTTTTTCTGACGGTTGCTCCATAAGTGGAAACTCATTATACCAAGGAAGATTAACAACAAGAATACCAAAATGCAAGCAAATATGTCTCCTCCAGACATATATTTGAAAAGTCCACTGTCTATTGTCAGAAAAATAATGTAAAGCGGAAACAACAGATTTAATACTGCTATTACTGCATAAAGCCAACGGAAAGGCTCACGGTAGAACTTACCTGTGTCAATATAACTCCACACGGTCTCAAAAAAAGCAAATAATTTGTTGTTCATAATACTAAGATTTTAAGTGTTATTATATGCTATAAAGCAAATATAACAAATCTTTTTATAAGACATATAAAAGTGTTCCATTATTTTAAACAAATATGATCATTACAAGTGGATGAATTTCTCTTTATTAGAAATGTAAGAAGAGAGAATAGCGTAAGAATGATAAATTCTTTCTGTATTTTTCTATCTAGTAATCAGTATATTGAGATATAAAATATTTTTTTAAATTATAAGCAATGAAGATATATACAAAATAAGCCGGACTGCAATGCCCGGCTTATTCTATAAATATCATCAAAATTATTTACTGTACTTCTTCAATAATTCATCGGCAACAGTATCACCCAGTTCTTTAGCTTTCTGCAAATTGGCTATACCTTCTTTAGTGTTTTTCTGCTGTACTTGGCAATAACCTAACATACGGTAAGCCAGTGCATTTTTCGGATCGAGAGAAAGAGCCGTACGAAGTGCCTTCATAGCTTCTTCTGCCTGATTGACACGCAAATGTACGCCTCCCTTTTCAATCCACAAATCTACGTTCTTGGGTTCAAGTTCTACAGCCTTGTTGATATCGTTGATGGCCTGCTGATACATACGGCACTGCATTTCTGCCTGTTCACGTATCAGATAAAATTCAGCAGAAACCTGTCCCATCATGGCATCGTAGAAGTGATTGTAGTCGATTACGGCTTCGCGATATTTCTTCAGTTCGTTCTTCATACGGGCACGCTCATACAGATAAGGAGCTGCATCCTTGCCATAAGGTTCGTTGAATCGGGCTACAGCACTATCCATTAATGCAATGACTTCATTCTTGTCTACATCTTTAATCAGTTCTTTCGTTTTCGCAGCTGCATAGAATGTGGCAGCCGATGCCATAGAAGATTGGTTTACCTTTTCATAACTTGCGTAAGCTTCGGCATATTTTTGCATAGCGAAATAGATATCGCCCTGTACCTGGTAATACACGCCCTCCTGTGCAATTTCAAGAGCTTTGTTGATTTCTTCTAAAGCACGTTCGTATGTCCAACTGGCATAAGCTTGTGCTCCGTTCAGATTAATCTGATAGTTATAAAGCAACTTGGCAATGTTGAAATGAGCTTCATCAGGCTTGGAGGCTACCTCCAGCATGTGTTCTAAATCTTGTGCTGCCAAAGCATTGTGGGTATCATCACGATATTCCATATACAAAGCTGCACGACGCTGATACCCTTCCATATTGCGAGGATACTGTGCAATAAAGTCGTTCAGCAACTCCAGATATTGCTCCCGATTAAGCTGAGAAGACATCATATATAAGTAAACCAGAGCTTGTGATTCATCTTCAGGCAATCCTTTCTTGATACCTATGGAATTTAAAGTATAATCGTTGCCGGAAAGTGCATTGATGCTGAGTGAAGAAACATAACTGATACCTACGGCATAGCTTACTTTGCTTTCTGCATCGGCATTTTTCTGGATAAGTCCTAAGACTTCTCCTTCAGCATTCATTATGGGACAGCTTACAGTTTTATCACCTGTCTGCATCTGTATGGTATAATAATATGCATTGTTTCCGATGGTGTCTACCTTTTCTACACTTCCGCTCTGTCCGTTGACTGCTTTCTGGGTAGAATAGGGAAGAAGATATACAGTAGCTCCTTGAGGCACTGCCTGTGAAGCAGGTTGAAGTGCTACAGTCTTTTTATCTGTTTCGGTCTTAAACTTGACCACATCGTAAAGATCGTTTGCTCCCATAATGCATTTTACCGGGAGTTCCTTGCCATCGGCTGTAACCACTACGGCATGATGAGCACCTTTAAACAAGGTGTAATCGGATACAGCTGTTCCGCTTTCATCGATGTAAAAACCATTTCCTGTGTTCAGAATCTTATTGTCTTTATTATAAGTAACAACAGAGAAAACAGCTTTCTTTGCCTTATTGGCCCATTTGGGCAGACTTTGGGCAAACATCGTCTGGAAGCAGAATCCTCCGATAAGAAGAAGATATATCTTTTTCATGGTGAATAGTTGTAAAATATTACTGTGCTTCGTTATCAAATCCACGCTGTTTTACAGCTTCATAAATCAGAATACCTGCAGCAACCGATACATTCAGTGATTCGATTGAACCGAACAATGGGATCTTAATCCATTCGTCGCACAAAGCCAGATGTTCATAAGGCACGCCAGTATCTTCAGCTCCCATAATAATACAGGTAGGGTCTTTATATTCGGCTTTTGTATAGTCGTAATCTCCTTTTTCGGTAGCAGCTACAATCTTGAATCCGCTTTCTTTCAGGAATTTGATAGTATTAGTCAAATTGTTTTCGCGACATACAGGAATAGTATGTAGTGCTCCTGCCGAAGTCTTGATGGCATCGGCATTTACGCTGACACTATTTTTAGAAGGAATGATGATGGCATCTACTCCGGCGCATTCGCATGTACGTGCAATGGCTCCGAAGTTTCTCACATCGGTCAGTCCGTCCAACATGATAAGCAGAGGATTCTTACCCTGTTCGAACAGGAAAGGAACAATATCTTCTGTGCGCTGATAAGTAATAGGAGAGATAAAAGCTACTACTCCCTGATGGTTTTTCTTGGTAATGCGGTTGATGCGTTCTACCGGCACACGCTGTACAGGAATAAAAGTTTCTTTCAGTACAGCAAAAAGTTCTTTCGACAGGTCGCTCTGAATATCTTTCTTCACAAGTACCTTGTCTATTTCTTTTCCGGCCTGTATAGCCTCAATGACGGCTCTAACGCCAAATATCATTTCATTTTTTTCTATCATATCTTCCTGTTAAAGTTATTTCTAATTAAATCCTAAAAGTGCCCGCGCATTATTAAGAGCTGCTTCTGTAAGGGTAGAACCACTTAGCATATTAGCTATTTCGCGAACACGTTCTTCACGGGTAAGCAAACGGATGTGGCTGTTCGTACCGGTTTCCGTATCTTCTTTATATACCTTGTAATGTGCGATACCACGGGCAGCAATTTGAGGCAAATGGGTAATGCTGATTACCTGACGGTTCTGCTTTCCCATATCCTGCATAATGAGTGCCATCTTTTCGGCGATGGAACCAGATACACCTGTGTCAATTTCGTCGAAGATGATGGTGGGGAGTTTCACTGCACCGGCAATCATTGCTTTTAATGAAAGCATGACACGGGCAATTTCTCCACCCGATGCAATGGATGCTACATTTTGAAGTGTCCCGTTTTTGTTGGCCGAGAAGAGGAAAGTTACACTATCCATTCCTTTGGCATCCGGTTCTTTGCGTGTAGTCATTTCTACAGCAAAACGGACATTAGGCATACCCAATGGAATAAGTAATGCTTGCATTTGTTCTTCAATCTGACGAGCCGAACGACTACGGCATTCGGTAAGGACGGCAGCTTGTGCCAGCACTTGTGCGTACAAGTCTTCTTTCCGCTTATTCAGTTTGGCAATGGTTTCATCGAAAGAGGTAATGGTGTTCAACTGATTGCGATATTTGTCTGTCAGTTCAATCAATGCTTCTACTGAATCTACTCGGTGTTTCTGCTGCAGATTGTAAATGAGATTCAACCGTTCGTTTACGAAATCCAATCGGGCTGGGTTGAATTCTATTTCCTCTTGAGCTCCGGAAATTTCACGGGAGATGTCTTTCAGTTCGATGTAGCAACTGTTCAGCCGCTCCCCCCATTCTTGTGCTGGGGTATATACCCGCGATACACTCTGGAGTGTCTGCATCGCTTCTTTAACCAATGACAGACCTCCACTTTCATCACCGTCTATCAATTGACCGGCTTTATAAAGTCCTGCCTTTATATCTTCTGCGTGACTTAGAGTTTCTGCTTCCTGTTCCAAAGAAGTTTGTTCACCTTCTTTTAAATCGGCATCTTCCAATTGTTCAAGTTGGAAACGGATATAATCTTCATCCTGACGGCTTTTCTCAGCTTGAGCAATAAATTCTTCAAGTTCTCGGCTTACCTGTTTATAGTCAGTATACAGTCGGTGATAGTCGGAAAGCTCTTTATCATCTTGTGCCAATATATCGAGAATATTCAACTGAAACCCTTCTTTATTGAGCAACAAATTCTGGTGTTGGCTATGTACATCTATCAATCGTTCGCCCAACACTTTCATTTGTGCAAGGGAAGCCGGTGTATCGTTGATGAAAGCACGACTTTTTCCATTGGCCGACAATTCCCGGCGAATGATACACTCTTCCGGTTCATATTCAATGTCGTTCTCCTCAAAGAATGCTTCCATGTCGTAAGTGGCAATACGGAATTTGGCTTCTACCACACATTTGGAAGCTCCGTTTTTGATTGCTTTCACATCGGCACGTTGTCCAAGCAGCAGCCCGATGGCTCCTAATATAATAGACTTTCCCGCACCGGTCTCGCCGGTAATAACAGAAAAGCCAGAAGTAAAATCGATGTCGAGCCGATCGATTAAAGCATAATTTTGTATATGAATAGATTGTAACATAGTCAGTATATCTGTTTATCTGAATAGCGATACCAGTTTGTCTACAATGTCTTTGGCAACTTCTTTTTTCGGTTTAAGTGAATAGGAGGTAATGCCTTGAGCATCGATAATAGAGATCTTATTAGTATCGCAACGGAAACCGGCACCAGCATCGTTCAGTGAGTTCATTACAATGAAATCAAGATTCTTACGTTCCAGTTTTGATTGAGCATGAGCAATCTCATCGTTTGTTTCAAGAGCAAAACCGACAAGACGCTGATTTTCTGTTTTCATCTTACCCAGTTCGGATGCAATATCGTGTGTAGGTTTCAGACGGATTACCAGATCATCCTCTCCACGCTTGATTTTCTGATTGCTGCATTCTTCGGGGGTAAAATCGGCTACAGCAGCACACAAAATACCTGCATCAGCAGACGAAAAAGAAGAAATTGCTGCCTGATGCATCTGTGCAGCACTTTCTACACTGATGCGATGGATATTAGGATGTACTGGATTCAAGCTGACAGGACCACTGATTAATGTAACTTCAGCTCCTCTCTCTGCGCATTCTTCAGCCAGTGCATATCCCATCTTGCCAGATGAGTAATTGCCGATAAAACGTACCGGGTCAATCTTTTCGTAAGTTGGTCCTGCTGTAATGATCACCTTTCGTCCCTGCAGATCCTGACGCGAAGCAAAGAATTGTTCCAATACTTCAATTATCTTTTCAGGCTCTTCCATACGACCTTTTCCAATCAGATGGCTAGCCAGTTCGCCTGCTGCAGGCTCGATAATATGATTACCATATGAACGGAGAATGTCTAGATTGTGCTGGGTGGAAGGATGAGCAAACATATCGAGATCCATTGCCGGAGCTACGAATACAGGTGCTTTCATCGACAGGTATGTAGTGACAAGCATATTGTCGGCAATACCATGTGCCATCTTTCCGATGGTAGAAGCTGTAGCTGGAGCAACAATCATGGCATCAGCCCATAATCCCAAGTCTACATGGCTGTGCCATGTCCCATCACGCTGTGAAAAGAATTCACTGATGACCGGTTTGCTGGTTAGGGCAGACAGAGTAATAGGAGTGATGAACTCTTTACCTGCCGGAGTAATGACAATCTGTACTTCCGCTCCTTTTTTAATCAGCCCTCTTGTCAGGACGGCAGCTTTATAGGCCGCGATACTACCTGTGATACCTAATACTATTTTCTTTCCTTTCATCATATTATTTGGTCAGACCGTTTTCACGTAATCTGATTTTTGTCAAAACATTTTTTGTATTCAGGGTAAAGTCTCCGTTCATTATCCAGCCGTAATATCCCGGATCACGCAACAACACTTCACTTACCGGTATACCTTTGTATTTCCCAAAATTGAATACTTCCACTCCCTTATCATCGTACACTATGCGCCCGGCAAAGTCTACATTTTTGCTGTAGGTAGAATATTCAGACAGAAAATTGATATCGTTTTCCAATACTTCCGGATAATGGTCGAGCTGTGCCTTCAAGACTTCATAAGTGGCGCGTGTATCGGCTTCAGCAGTATGAGCGTCTTCTAAGTTCTTGCCGCAATAAAACTTATAGGCAGCCGAAAGAGTACGCTGCTCAAGTTTATGGTAGATAACCTGTACGTCGACAAATTTACGCTTGGTAAGATCGATATCAATACCAGCACGGAGAAACTCTTCTACCAGTACCGGTACATCAAAACGATTGGAATTAAAACCGGCGATATCAGCTCCCTCAATGTCTTTAGCAATGTCTTTGGCCACTTCCTTGAAAGTAGGGCAGTCTACTACATCGGCATCGAAAATACCATGTACGGCAGACGATGCTTCCGGAATATGCATTTCCGGATTGATACGCAATGTCTTTGCTTCTTCATTTCCGTTAGGATATACTTTCAGATAGCAGATTTCAACAATACGATCGGTGTTTATATTTGTTCCGGTAGTTTCCAAATCGAAAAATACCAGAGGATTCTTTAAGTTCAGTTTCATCTTTAAAATTTTTCAAATCTCCGAATTATTAATCATTCAGCATCATAGGCATCAGCAACATCAGCAAGTCTTCATTTTCATCCTGTTCTTCAGGTACGATAACTCCTGCACGTGAAGGATCGGCCAACTCAATAATGACATTCTGAGAAGAAATATTGTTCAGTATATCAATCAAGAATGATGATTTGAAGCCAATGCTCATTGCGCTACCGTCGTACTGGCAGATAATTGTTTCTTCTGCCGAAGTTGAGAAGTCGATATCTTGTGCCGAAATTTTCATTGAGTTGGCAGAAAGACTTAACTTAATCAAACTGCTTGCTTGAGAAGAGAACACAGAAACACGACGCAATGCACTGATAAATGCAGCACGGTCGATGATAGCCTTGTGCGGATTGTTTTGCGGAATCACTGAATTGTAGTTAGGGTAACGTCCTTCAATGAGACGGCATACCATGCGATAGTTTTCCAATGTAAAAGTAGCGTTACGGTCGTCGAATCCAATCTGTACATCGCCCTGTTCTTTAGGAAGCAGGTTTTTCAGCAAGTTGGCAGGTTTTTTAGGAAGAATAAAAGCAGCTTTTTCTGTACCCTGCGCCGCAAAAGTCTTGCAACGAACCAACTTATGCCCATCGGATGCGACCAAAGTGATGTCTTCGGTAGTGATATCGAAATAAATACCGTTCATTACTGGGCGGAGTTCATCATCAGCAGTAGCAAAAATACTGCGGTTAACCCCTGCCATAAGTACATCAGCTCCCATTGTTACCTGTACAGCATTAGCACCCAGCTCTTGTGCCTGTGGATATTCGTCGGCACTCTGCCCCATCAGACTATATTTACCGTTCTGATATTGCACATTGATTTCCAAGTTGCTCATATCAATCTGGAAAGTCAGAGGCTGTTCGGGAATTTCCTTCAGAGCTTCCAGCAATGTCTTTGAAGAAACGGCAAAGCGTCCATCCTCTTCGTATTCATTGACTTCGATTGAAGTAGAAAGAGTCGTTTCGTTATCAGATGCAGTCATAGACAAAGTTCCGTCCTGCAGCTCAAGCAGAAAACAATCCAATATTGGCAATGAGTTTTTAGAGTTGATTACACGACTGATAGCCTGCAAGTGGCTGAATAATGCGGTACTTGAAACAATAAACTTCATAGTGTTTTTATATTTATAATATTTAATTCGGAATCCGTTATTTAACTGCCAAAGTTACGAAAAGATTATATAAGCGGCGCAAAAAGCTTTTAAAAAATTAGTGTACTTCTTAGGAAAAGCTTAATTTCGTGACCGAATTAAAATATATTTAGACAATGGAATTAGCAGGAAAAGTGATCGCTGTTCTCGAACCGAGAGGAGGAGTTTCCAAAAACGGTAATGAATGGAAAGTACAAGAGTATGTAATTGAAACGCACGACCAGTATCCGCGCAGAATGTGTTTTGATGTGTTTGGTGCTGATAAAATACAGCAGTTTAATATTCAGATTGGCGAAGAGCTGAATGTTTCTTTTGATATTGATGCCCGTGAGTGGCAGGGACGCTGGTTCAACAGTATCCGTGCATGGAAAGTAGAACGGGTAGGAGTAGCTCCTCAAGTTCCACCAATGGATGCACCTTTCCCTCCAATGAATGCGGCTCCAGTAGATTTTGCAGCAACTGACGAAAAGGACGATCTGCCGTTCTGATAAAATCAGTCTGTATAAAACAGGAAGCGTGTGTAAAGATTGATTCTTTCAATGTCTACACACGCTTCTTGTTTTCACCTGTTTTTCTATTCCATTTACAGCTAGAAAAGTTACGACTTAAGAGAAAACCTGATTGCTAATCTATATATTTTTCTACAAAGGAACGGACACGATGAGTATATTCTTCAGGCTCGTTCAGGTAAGACTCGGCATGAGCAGTCTGAGGAACAATCCACAAATCCTTAGGTTCCGGCTTGGCTTTATAGACTTTATAGACCATCCACGTAGGAACGTAATCATCTTTATCACCGTGAATAAACAACATCGGTTTCTGACATTTTTCTACCTGTCGGAGTGCAGAGGCTTCATGGAAATTCCAACCATTCTGCCAATCACACAAGATACTTGCTGCATAAAGTAAAGGAAACGCAGGAAGACCAAATTGTGACTTTAATTCTTTTTTGAACTGATCCCATACGCTGGTGTATCCACAGTCTTCTACAAAACAAGATATATAATCGGGCAACGGCTCTCCAGATACCATCATAGTGGTAGCAGCACCCATTGAAATACCGTGTACTACAGCTTTCAGAGAATCGCCAAAGAGGGAAGGAGCTGTATCAATCCATTGCATTACATCCTTACGGTCCAACCATCCCATTTGTATGGCATCACCTTCACTTAATCCTGTATAACGCAAATCGGGCAACAAGATATTATAGTCGAGTGAGTGATTGTAAAGATAACCTATATGAAACATGCGGATCGCATTATCTGTATACCCATGAACAATCACTGCCGTATGTCGGGTAGGACGGGAAGCGTATGCGTAAAAAGCATGCAGACGGATACCATCCGGAGCTGTAATAAAAGTATCACGCAGAGCATGATGCTGCTGCAAGCTGTCTATCCAGGGGGTGATATGAGGATAGGTCTGTTTCATATATTGCATAGATCCTTCCATATCTTTTCCCCGGTTGACGGGTCGTAGGGAGTAATCAATCATATAAAGACTTCCACCAACTATACTTCCCAAGAGTACCAGTATGATTATACCGATAACTCCAATTCGTTTTTTATTCATAGATGTTCTGTTATTGATTCCAGATTTCCCATGCTCCAAAAGCTTGCAAAAGCAACATCTCAAGACCGTTCTTTACTACAGCACCTTGTTCTGCTCCTTTTCTCATAAAAAGAGTTGTGTCTGGATTATAAAGCAAGTCGTATAGCAAATGCTTGGGAGTAAGGCAGTGATAAGGAATATGCGGATATTCATCGGCCTTAGGATACATACCTACGGGAGTACAATTTACAATGACCTTATACTCTTCCATTAATTCTGGAGTCAGTTCCTCGTAAGTAATGGTAGTTTCATTATGTCGTCCTCTTGATACAAAAAGACATTCCAATCCTAATTTCTTCAATCCGTGATATACAGCTTTCGAAGCTCCTCCGGTACCCAATATTAACGCTTTAGTATGATAGGGCTCCAATAACGGTTCTATTGAACGAGTAAATCCAATCACATCAGAATTATAACCAATCAATTTACGCTTTCCGTTTACAAGTTTTAGTTTGATGACATTGACAGCTCCAATTCCGGCAGCATCCGAGTCTAATTCATCCAGATACGGAATCACTTGTTCTTTATAAGGGATAGTCACATTAAGTCCAGCTAAATCCGGATTTTCGGCAATGATCTTGGGAAAGTCGTTGATAGTAGGAATCTCGAAATTAACATATTCGGCATTAATCTTTTCGGATGCAAATTTTTCATTAAAGAAATTTCTTGAGAAAGAATGTCCAAGCGGATAGCCGATTAAACCGTATTTTTTCATCGCTGTATTAAACTTTAAAAAGAAACAAAATATTATTTGGTTGCAAAATAAAGTGTACAAGTTCCCATTGTCAACCGTTTGAATTCTACCTGACTGAATCCTGCTTTACGGATGATTTTCTGCATTACTTCTCCTTGAGGGAATGCTTTGATAGACTCGGGAAGATAAGTATAGGCACTTTTGTCCTTAGAGAAGAGTTTACCCAAAGTTGGTATCACAATTTTGGAGTATAAGGCATACAACTGTTTCATTGGGAACCATTCGGGTTCAGACAATTCAAGAATAACCAAATGCCCCCCCGGCATCAATACACGATACATTTCTTTCAAACCTTGATCCAGATTTTCAAAATTACGGATACCAAATGCCACGGTAATAGCGTCGAAACGATTGTCGGAGAAAGATAAAGCAGTACAGTCTTCTTTAGCAAACGAAATTTGTCGGTCCAGTTTTTCCCGCTTTACTTTTTCACGCCCTACATTCATCATACCTTCCGATATATCCGTCCCGATAAGTTCTTGAGGCTGCAATATACGGCAGGCTTGTATAGCAAAGTCTCCAGTTCCGGTAGCTACATCCATCATATGTTGCGGATGGAAAGGTCTCAGTCGGTTAATCGCCTTCTTACGCCAGCTTTTGTCGATGCCTAAAGAAAGCATATGGTTCAAGTTATCGTATGCAGGAGCAATGGTGTCGAACATCTTTTCTACTTGTACAACTTTGCTTTCGTCTTCATTATAAGGTTTGATTTTTTCTTGTGGATACTGAGACATGGATAAAGAGATTTAATAAAACAAATGCAGAGGATAAAGCAGTATGGCCTTACCCCCTGCATATTAAAAACAGATTTATTTTGTAAGATATTCGGTTACGTTCTTTTCGATACGTGCTGCAATGCTATCAGTATCTGCCTTTACAAAAGTTTCGCCTGTGATGTGCTCATACAATTCGATGTAGCGTTCGCTGATAGAATTTACAATTTCCGGAGTCATTTCAGGAACTTGCTGACCTTCTTTACCCTGGAAACCGTTTGCCATCAACCATTCGCGTACAAACTCTTTAGACAACTGTTTCTGAGGTTCACCTTTTTCGAAACGGTCTTGATATCCTTCTGAATAGAAGTAACGGCTTGAATCTGGTGTATGAATTTCGTCCATCAAATAGATTTCTCCGTTATGCTTACCGAATTCATATTTAGTATCTACCAAAATCAATCCACGTTCTGCAGCCATCTGAGTACCACGTTCGAACAAAGCCAAAGTATATTTCTCCAGCAATTCGTATTCTTCCGGAGTTGCCAGTCCCTGAGCAAGAATTTCTTCTTTAGAAATATCTTCATCATGCAAGCCCATTTCAGCCTTTGTGGTCGGAGTAATGATAGGATGAGGGAATTTTTCATTTTCACGCATACCTTCAGGAAGAGTTACGCCACAAATTTCACGTACACCACTTCTGTAAGCACGCCATGCGCTACCACACAAGTAGCCACGAACAATCATTTCTACAGGAAAACCTTTACACATAACTCCCACTGTAACCATAGGGTCTGGAGTTGCCAGTTTCCAGTTAGGACAGATATCTGTTGTTGCATCCAGGAACTTAGCTGCAATCTGATTCAGCATTTGTCCTTTATAAGGTATACCTTCAGGCAATACGACATCGAATGCAGAGATACGGTCGGTTGCTACCATTACCAGCTTTTCATCATTGATGTTATACACATCGCGTACTTTTCCATGATAGACACTTTTCTGACCAGGAAAATTGTAATCTGTTTTTGTTAATGCTTTGCTCATATCCTTTTATTGTTTAGTTATGAATAAGATTATTTATTGGGTTCTTCAGTTGTAGTTGTTTTCACTTTAGTTTTGACGCGTTCCGCCTTTTCTTTTTCCTCAAACTTTTCGTATGCTTCTACAATACGGGTTACCAGCTTATGGCGAACAATATCCTTTTTGTTCAGTTCAATGAAGCTGATACCTTTCACACCCTTCAGAATTTTCATGGCCTGTACAAGACCCGATGTTTGTGAAGAAGGCAAGTCGATCTGTGTCATATCTCCCGTCACAATCATTTTGGTATTCATCCCCATGCGGGTAAGGAACATTTTGATTTGTTGTGCAGTGGTATTTTGCGCTTCATCCAGGATCACGACTGCGTCATTCAGCGTGCGTCCGCGCATAAAGGCTAACGGAGCAATCTGTATAATGTTCAGCTCCATGTATTCCTTTAACTTGGCGGCGGGTATCATATCCTGCAAGGCATCGTACAACGGTTGCAGATACGGGTCTATCTTATCTTTCATGTCACCGGGCAGGAAACCGAGTTTTTCGCCGGCTTCTACGGCGGGGCGGCTGAGGATGATTTTCTTGATTTCCTTATTCTTCAGTGCGCGTACGGCAAGGGCAATGGCGGTATATGTCTTTCCCGAACCGGCCGGGCCGATAGCGAATACCATATCATTCTTGGCGAAGCCTTCCACCAGTTTCAGTTGGTTCTCGCTCCGGGGAATGATCGGCTTTCCGGTGACGCTGAACACAATTACGTTTCCGTTCTGTTCTGCTTGCGGGGCATTCCCTTTGATGATGTCGATGATAACTTCTTCTTTTAGTGAATTATATTCGGCGCAGTATTTCTCCAGTTTGGTGATATTTTCTTCGAAGGCACACATTTCTTCCTCATCGCCCAGCACTTTGATGACATTGCCGCGTGCAACGATACGTAGCTTCGGATATAAAGCTTTTATTAACTGTATGTTAGCGTTGTTTACGCCATAAAAAATAACCGGATCAATATCCTCAAGGACAATCAGTTTCTCTATCATTCAATCGTATTAAAGAAAAATTTCTGCAAATTTAATGAAACGTTTTGGATTCTCTGATTGTTTGGGGATGAATTTTATTGCAATTTATACTCATCTTTTCTTTACCGGGCAGTAATATGGAAACAACCCTGTTTCAGCTCATACTTGATGTAGCATTTTTCGGCTTGTCGCAAATCTCTCAGAACTTCGGACAGAACAAGTTTCAGGGTATCGGAGCCGACATCCTGTAAGGGTCTTCCATCCTCGTCCTCCACCTTCTTGAACCGTTTCCAGCTAACATCGAAAGTAGCTCCGAAGCAATGCGCCGAGTTGGCGGAAGCGTTCCCGTTTCTGCGACGCAGACGTTTCACGTCGCTTTGGGTACGCAATACGGAAGTGACAATCACCTGATTGGGATTTAATCCTTTGGCAGCAAGTGAATCGAGAAAGTTAGAACCGATAGTGTCGAGTAGCGCACTTGCACGAGGGACGAGGTAGGGGATGGAATGGGTCAGCGAATCTACCACATAGAACTCATTATCAGTGATATGTGTCAACTTTTCTTTCATGCTTTCTGCTTCTTCCCGGTCCTCCAACGGACGGATACCAACAGTTTTTGCTACTTCCAGATGTTTGTCATTCAAATCGGGGAAAGAGCGTTTGTAGCTGACAACGCCACGAATATTGCGTGGTTCGTTTAGTTTGAGCGACATATCTTTCTTTTTGCAACCGGAAGTAAGCGTAAGCCCTGTAATTAGTAGGAAGATCGGTAAAATACGAAGTTTATGTATGGCCATTTTGTATTTTTTGCTTGCAAATATACACTATTTTGTTCTAGTTTACCAAATGGATTCTATTTGATTTTTTCGTTCCTCTACTATAAAGTTGAAAAGTATGAAGGTATGGTTGTTTCCTCTCTCTTTTAGTAGAGATTAGGGATTATTTCTTCTTTTCCTCTTTTTTCTCCTCAGTTTTTTCTTCCGTTTTGTTTTCCGGATGAATAATTCCCTTTACAGTTTCACCGATAGGCAGTTTATCCAATACGCCGAGACTAGGAGCAACCGTTTTCACTAATGTATTCAGGAAGTTGCTTGTACTCCCGTTTCCTCCATCGAATACAGTGATGTTTCCTAAGTTCATGTGTTCGAATGCCTTCACCTGTT
>UQPQ01000041.1 GCA_900542985.1 uncultured Bacteroides sp. | reverse complement strand
TTGTTGCTCAGGAACTTATAAATAAAGTTAAATTATAGTGTTGCGGAATTAAGGGATATTACTTCTCCTGTTATATAAGTTGCCGATTCTGAAGCCAGGAAGTTGACCAGTTCTGCCACTTCTTCTGGTTTACCAAACCGACCTACAGGGATGTGTGTCTTCAACTCAGACTGGTTCAGATCGCTTGTCATATCTGTTTCTATGAAACCGGGTGCTACGGCGTTTACAGTCACTTTTTTCTTTGCAACTTCCAGTGCTAAAGCCTTGGTCGCTGCTATTACTCCTCCTTTAGCTGCAGAATAATTTACTTGTCCGGGCATCCCTTTTATACCAGACAAGGAAACCACATTGATAATTCTGCCCCATTTCTTTACAAGCATATTTTGCAATAAGGCCTGTGTTACATTATAAAATCCTTTTAAACTTATGTCAAGTACTTGACACCAGTCGTCTTCCGGCATCCATATCAGCAGGTTGTCCTTTCTAATGCCGGCATTGTTTACTAAAACCGAGATATAGTCGTTTTCATGGTTGCTTTTCCACTGTTCAATTGCCGCAAGAACTTCATCCTTCTTGGATACATCAAATTGGAGGATCTCTGCTTCCATCCCCATTCCTTTTATAGTCTTCTGGGTTTCTTCAGCTTTATCCTTATTGGATACGTAATTAATTATTATGTTGTATCCACTTTGTGCTAACCTTATGGCTATAGCTTTTCCTATTCCTCTACTACCTCCGGTAACAAGTGCATATTTATTATTGCATGACATACTTTTTCTTTTTTAGATTTTACTGCTTTAAGAACGTAATTAGCTTACGTATCTCTTCATACTTAGGTGTATCTTCTATAAATGATGGAACAATCTCCCGTACCTGGTTGTATAGTTTTTTTGTTGTAGGAGAAAGTTCTTCTGCTATATTCAGACAATCTACAGCCTGTACTAATGCCATCATGTGAATAGCCATCACCTGATATGAGTTTTCGATTACATGTGCACATATCAGTGCAGAATTTGTACCCATTGATACAATATCCTGGTTGTCATTATTGTTTGGTATCGAATGAATGTACATGGGTGCAGACAAGGTTTGACATTCTGCCGTTGTAGATGTAGCTGTAAACTGTGAAGCCTGCAGGCCATAATTAAGTCCCAATTTTCCTAAGTTTACAAAAGGCGGTAATATTCCATTTATTCTGTCGTGGAACAAATAGTTCATCTGCCTTTCTGTCAACATGGTCAGTTTGGTTACGGCTATTTTGAGTTTATCCATTTCAAAGGAAACATAATCCCCATGAAAATTACCACCATGCAGTACTGTATTATGTTCTTTGTCTACAATCGGATTATCATCTACTGAATTTAATTCATCGGTTAATACCGTTTTGGCATTTTCCCATTCATCAAGAATCGGTCCTAAAATCTGGGGTATACATCTTAAAGAGTAATACGGTTGGACTTTATGTTGGAAAACTGTTTTTTCCTGTGGACGATATAACTCTTCTGTTCTGTTACGTAGTCTTTTGCTTCCTTCAGCTATTTTTCTCATCTGTTCTGCTACTATTCTTTGCCCTTTGTGCTGTTTCAGACCATTGAGAACTTCAGACATGAAATCGTCGTAAGAAGATGCAATCTCATTCATCAGAACGGAAGCTAATAATGACCAGTGAATCAGTTTCCCGGCATATAGCAGATTTACAAGTCCGATTCCTGTCATCATTGCTGTGCCGTTTGTTAAGGCTAGCCCTTCTCTTATGTACATTTTTAAAGGGGTAATCCCTAAATCTTTAAGTACATCAGCAGACTTCATTGTTTTTCCTTGATAGGAAACTTCGCCTTCGCCTATTAAGGCCAAAGCCAAATGCGCCAGCTGAACCAAATCTCCACTTGCTCCTACACTGCCATGTTCGGGAATAACAGGATATACCTTTTGGTTGAAGAACTGTATTAATAATTCAACACTATTTATGTTTACCCCGGAATGACCTTTAATAAAAGTCATTATTCTGGATAAAAGAGCCGCTCTTACATAGATATTGGGTAATGGATTTCCTGCACCCGTAGAGTGACTGCGTATTATATTATACTGCAATTGTTCAAGATCCTTGTCTTCAATTTTCCATTGAGCCATTGGTCCGAATCCTGTATTAATGCCGTATATTACTTTTTCTTTTGAAAAGTTTTCCAGAAATTCATAGCACTGTATGATTTGTTTCTTTATTTCTGGTGTTAATTCTAATTCTTCTTCCTGAAGAATTAATTTATTTATATCTTCTAAACTGAGTTCCTCTTTAATTTTCATATCATTTACTAGATTTATCTCAATTGTAAAGAAAAATCCATGTTGTTCAAAAACTCTATTCTCTCTTCGTGTGATATAGCAAATTTAGTATTTCAGCTATTGCAGATAGTTTTTTGAATCAGGTCGCGAGGTGTTGGTACATCCGCTTAAAGCACTGGTTTCATCTTTGCCTGATTGAGCCGTTAACCATTTGCTGTTTTCATCTAAAATAACTTCTTGTTCATATAAGACTTTTCGTCGCCTATGAATCAGAGTTAGTCGCAAATTTATAGATTTATTCCCTAATTAGAAAATTGTAGGAAATAAATATATTCTTTAAGATAGATAACATTATGTAGTGTTCTGAATTAATTTTCTATCTTTACCGAAGAAGAATGTAACTGAATAAGCTTATGTTGGATAACGGATGATGGGGTATGATGCAGCAAGATGCAGAACGTATGATAGAGTGTCTACAGACCAGAGGAGTGGGGTTTGATGCGGGATTGTCGGACGAAGAAGTGCAGAATATAGAGCGTACATTTAAGTTTGTGTTTCCACCAGATTTAAAACTTCTTTTACAAATAGCATTACCTGTGTCGGAGCGGTTTCCAGACTGGCGGTCGGGAGTAGGAGTGCAATCGATGATGGATTGGCCTGTTGAAGGCATTATGTTCGATGTAGAGTATAATAATTTTTGGCTTGAAGAATGGGGACAGAAACCAGACTCTTTGGAGCAGCGTGTGTTGACGGTGCGTTCTTTGGCCAAAAAATGGCCTCGTCTTATACCCGTCTATGGTCATCGTTATCTTCCGGCTTTCCCAAGTGAAGCGGGAAATCCCGTATATTCTGTTTATCAAACAGATATTATCTGTTACGGCAATGATTTGCTGACCTATCTGTGCCGTGAGTTTAAGATTGCACCGTATCGTTCTTCTTTTCAAAGGAGCAAGCCTAAACAGATTCCATTTTGGGGAGATTTGGTACTATGAGTTATTGTGTTCTGGGATAGAGGAGGTTCCTAAAGCTAGATATAGAGGTGATAAATGAAGAAAATCTGAGCTTACCGTCATCTGTTTTGTAGAAAATATTTTTGTCTTTTTGACAATGGAAGAAATTTTTCTATTCCTTTTAGATTGTATGACAAAGTGTCAATTCAGAGTATCAAAAAACGGCCTTATTTGTACTGGAGTGTAGGATTGCCTGTGAAAATGCGATTTTTTAAGGATGCGAAAAATGCAACATTAAAGGATAATGGGTGGATAACGGCGTGTTGTGTAGTGAGTTTATAAGAAATGCTTTTATTAATGTTGTTGTAATATCTGTAATGGTGTCTTTTTGATAGTTGGAAAAGTGTGCGAAAAACTGCGGGAAAAACTGTTTTAGCATGTAAAATGTCGGCTGAAAATACGCAATTGGTAGTGTTGGCTTACGTGAATAGTAACGGAAGTGAACGATACAAGTCGCGTAAGCCGATGATACTAGTATCGTAAAGAGGTTTTATGGGTAGAAAAACGATGCGTTATAAGGTATGAAAACCTGCTGTATAGCAGAAATACTCGTATTCTCAGACTGAAAAAAGGAGATTTGAAGCCTCTTGAATGAAGATAAAAACCATAATACGCGTTAGCGGAAAACGTGTAAAATGGAAATTATGATTCTATTTATGTATTTCTGCTTACAAAATGAATACTGCCGGTTCTCTTTCTACGTGGGGTAGGGAGAACCGGCAGTGCTGTATATAAACGATAGAGCTTTATGTACTTACGATTTGTTTACTCTTTTCTTGGCAAATTTACCGTTGTTGCGACGGTATCCTTTTTTGTTGTTTGAGCCTTTCTGAGAATTGTTTTTTCTGGCTACCCGAGGTGCATAGAGTGGAGCTTCACCCAATTCGTCCGGTACGGGGATTTTGTAAATATCTTTTCTCAAGAAGTTTTCTATTTGCTTGAAGCGGGTCTGCTCCGTTTCGCTTACAAAAGTAATGGCACATCCGTCGTTATTGGCACGGGCAGTACGTCCGATGCGGTGTACATAATCTTCGCTGTCGTGAGGTACGTCGTAGTTGATAACCAAACGGATGTCGTCAATGTCAATTCCTCTGGCAACGATGTCGGTAGCGATAAGAATATTGATTCTGCTGTTACGGAATTCGTGCATGATTTCTTCGCGTTGGCTCTGATCCAGGTCGGAGTGCATTTCGCCTACATTCAGCTTCATGCGTTTCAGTGATTTGGTAACTTCTTTTACCTTCTGTTTGGAAGAAGCAAAGATGATGACACGTTCGGGCTGTTGCTCGGAGAATAGTGATTCGATAATGCCTAATTTCTGAGTCTCATAACAAATATAGGCTGTCTGTATAATTCTATCGGCGGGCTTGGATACTGCCAGTTTGACCTCTTCCGGATTGTTCAGAATGGTTTTGGCCAACTGTTGTATTTTGGTAGGCATGGTAGCCGAAAACATGATGGTTTGCCGTTCTTTGGGAAGATGTTTTACTATCTGCATAATGTCGTCGGCAAATCCCATATCGAGCATACGGTCGGCCTCATCGAGGATGAAGAATGATACCTTCGACAGGTCTACGTATCCCAGACTGATGTGGCTGATGAGTCGGCCTGGAGTGGCGATTACTACGTCTGCTCCCAGTGTAAGACCTTTTTTCTCCTGCTCAAATCGTACTCCGTCGTTTCCTCCGTAAATGGCCACACTTGAGATGGGCATGAAGTAGGAGAAACCTTCCATCTGCTGGTCTATCTGTTGTGCCAGTTCGCGGGTAGGCGACATGATGATGCAGTTGATGGAGTCTTCGGGATATCCGCCTTTGCTCAACTGATTGATGACGGGTAGCAGGTAGGCAGCCGTTTTTCCGGTACCGGTTTGTGCTACACCGATAAGGTCTTTTCCTTCGAGAATGACCGGAATAGTATGTTCTTGTATAGGAGTGCATTCTTTGAAATTCATGGCATCCAATGCCTGCAGAACACTTTCCTCTAAGTTCAGTTCAGAAAATTTCATATAGTAAAAATCCGTTTTTATTATCGTTGACTATAGTTTGCCGCGTTCGTCCAAATATGAATCTTTGAATCCCAGGAAGTACAATACACCGTCAAGACCAATTGTATTGATAGACTGGCGGGCATTGGCTTTTACTTTGGGTTTGGCATGGAAGGCAATACCAAGTCCGGCTACGGAGAGCATAGGCAGGTCGTTAGCACCATCGCCTACTGCAATGGTTTGTGCGATGTCTACATTTTCTACCTGAGCTAAGAGTTGCAGCAGTTCCGCTTTTCGTTTTCCATCCACAATGTCGCCTATGTGGCGTCCGGTCAGTTTTCCATCTACAATTTCCAGATTGTTCGCGTATACATAGTCGATGCCGAATCTCTCTTTCAGATAGTTTCCAAAGTAAGTAAAACCTCCGGAAAGAATGGCTATTTTGTATCCATATCGCTTTAGTACGTACATCAGGCGTTCTACGCCTTCGGTGATGGGCAGATGCTCGGCAATATCACGCATTACGCTTTCGTCGAGTCCTTTCAGCAGAGCCACCCGTTCCTTGAAACTTTCGATGAAGTCTATTTCCCCTCTCATGGCCCGTTCGGTGATGGCTTGTACCTGTTCGCCTACTCCCGCACGTTTGGCCAGTTCGTCTATTACTTCCGTTTCTATCAAGGTAGAATCCATATCGAAACAAATCAGACGGCGCATGCGGCGGTACATGTTATCTTGCTGGAAAGAGAAATCCATTCCCAGTGTCGTACTGAGTTCCATCAGACGGCTCTGAAGCACATCACGGTCTTTGGGAGTTCCTCTCACAGAGAATTCGATGCAGGCACGTATGCGTGCTTTCTTCTCATCCAGGGGCATACGTCCTGTCAGACGGCGTATGGCATCAATGTTCAAACCCTGTTCGGCCAGAATCTGTGTGGCGCCCGCTATTTGCTGGGCAGTCAGTTTTCTTCCAAGCAGAGTCAGGATGTAACGGTTCTTTCCCTGCATGCTTACCCATTCCTCATATTCTTCTCGTGTAATGGGGTAGAAGCGGATATTGATACCTAAGGCAGAAGCTTTGAAAAGCAATTCTTTCATAATATTACCCGAATCTTTTTCGTAGCATTTAAACAGGATACCCAATGAGAGGGTACTGTGAATATCGGCCTGTCCGATGTCCATGATGTCCACATCGTATGTCGACAGGATTTCTGTAATGGAAGCTGTCAGTCCCGGACGGTCCAAGCCGCTGATTCGGATTAATATTAGTTCGGTATTCATAGTTTGCCTTATTCCATAATTATTATATTGCAAATGTAACGATTTTATTGGATTCGGGCGCATAAAAAGGTATCAATTATCCCCTTGGAAGCATATGGAAGCCATATTATGGTAATTTTAAAGGGGGAAATTTATTTACAGAGAGGAGAAATGAGAGGATGGAATGGAGAAGATTTGCCGAATTCCGTCATGGGTTAATCGTGCAGGTGTAGGGATGGATGAAGGTAGAAAATAATCTCTTTTTTGTGAAAATATGCTCAAAAACATAAAGTTTTATTTGTTTTTGTAGGATGAATGATGAAAAACACTTATTTTTGCACCGGATTTCAAAATGAAAGGGGTATTGGGCGACCAATATCTATAAGATGATGTTCCGAGTAGAAATCACTGTGAAGGGACAGACTCGGATAGTATTAACTAAAATCAAATTACATGATTAAAAGTGTAAAATGGTTTTTTGTTGTATTGATATTCAGTTCTTTCATTTCTTTTTCATTTGAAGAAGAAAGAGTTTCGGCAGAGACTTTGACTGTAGGAGAGAAAGCTCCGGAGTTGGTGCTCTGCAATCAGACGCAGTCGCTCGACCTGCGTGCCGGTGACGGTAAGTATACTTTGTTGAGCTTTTGGGCAAGTTATGATGCGACTTCCCGAGTAAAAAACGCAGCATTAAGCAAAGAGGTGCGGGATTATGACCGCATAAAGATGATTTCTGTTTCTTTCGACCATTATGCGTCGGTATATCGGCAGGCTGTCAAACAAGATGGAATTCAGTTGCCGGAAAGTTATGTAGAAACAGAAGGCGCTAATTCCAAAGCTTTTCAGGCGTACGGTCTAGAAAATGGTTTCGGCAATTATCTGTTGGATAGTAACGGAGTGATTATTGCCAAGAATCTGGATGCAGAGGAATTGTCTTCTTATCTGAATTGATGGGAAGAGTTAACATTGAATAAAATTGAATACAACAAAAAGCAAAAGTTGCTTTGTCACAAGGAAACTTGTACAAAGCAACTTTTTCATTTTTTAGCTTATTTGTTCAGGCTCTTTCTGGTAACAAGCATACGGTTGATGAGCTTTTGGTTGGCTTGGTCTAACTTTTGCTTTTCCAGCGCTTTCATATAAATACGTGTGGTTTTTTCTGAAGTGTGCCCCAAACTTTCACTGATAATGGATACGGAGATTCCTTGCTCTTTGGCCAGTGAGGCCCATGTATGGCGGGATACATAAGATGAAAGATGATATTGGTCGCCCAGGAGTTTGCTGAGCTGGTTGAGCCGTTTGTTGTAGACTCCCAACTGGTAACGATATTCTCTGTAATTGTCTGCGGGGGATGTGTCTCTTAAAATAGGAAATAAATACCCGGCTTGAGAAGTGTCGGCGTAACGATTTAGAATTTCAAGACTGGGAGGTTCCAGCTTTACAGTGATTTGCTGATGGGTTTTACGCCTGTAATAAGTAAGATAGTTGCCGTAAATGTGTGATTTCTTCAGAAAAGCAATATCGACAAAGGATATTCCGCGTACATAGATACTGAATAGGAAAAGGTCTTTGGCCAGTTGAAGGGTGGGACGTTTACTGCAGTCCAGACTGATAAGTTTACGTATCAGAAGCTTGGGAATTCCTCTTTTTCTGGTGTTTTCGTATCCGGTAAAGGCACGGATAAAAGGAGATAGTTGCGGAGTAAGTTCCAATTCTACTGCTTTGTTGTAGATGGCGCGCAGAGTACGCAGGTAACACGATATTGTATTCAGGTTGCAACCTTGATTCTGGAGATATTTTTCGAAATTATCGATAAACAAAGGAGTGATGGAGTGGAAAGGGAGAGGAGTAAATGATACATACTGATGTAATCGGGAGATAGCCGTTCGGTAGTTTCTTGCAGTATTGAACCTCGATGCTTTTGTCATATTCTCCGTTTCGGCACGGGCAAACTGGAAAAAGTCTGTCTGCTGTTTCGGAGGTGGGGAGGTTCGGGAGGAATTGTTTTTTGTGTACTGCGCCTGTAGTCTCTTTACTGTAGTGGCTAACTCTTGCTGAATTTTTTGCAAGGCTTCTGCATCGTATTCGGAACCTGTTCCGAATGATACTTCAAAACGAATGTTGATACTGTTCATAATATATATTATTAAGGGATGAAACCTAATAATATAGGTCAGTCACAGTTTTCTTCGGAGAAAAACAAAATACACCCTAAAAGTAAGTACTGCTTTTAGGGTGTATTCTGATGTTTTCGGAAAGATTTTCTCTTCTTCTTGTAGAGAAAGTCTTTATTTCGGTGCTTTCCGATAGAGGTAGATTGCAATAAACAAATAGAGAATATTAGGTATCCATACTGCAATGCCTGCTGGGAGGTTTCCATTGATGGCAAATGTAGACGATACAGTCTGGAACAAAATGTAAGAGAAGCTTAGTGCAATACCGATACCCAAATGGAGTCCCATGCCACCTTTCATTTTGCGTGAAGATAGTGAAAGACCGATTGTTGTCAGGATAAATGCGGCAAATGACATTGCTATTCGTTTGTGATATTCTACCTCGAATACCTTGATGTTGGCAAAACCTCTCTGTCTCTGTTTGGCTATGTAGTCACTCAACTCGGAACTGGTCATTGTTTCCTGCTGTCCGCGTGTGATAAGGAAGTCTTGCGGTTCCATTTTGATGACGGAATCTATCACATCTCCTTTCGTGATGTATTCGCGCATACCTTTCATCTCACGAATCATATAGTCTTTTATGATCCATTTGTGCACACTGGTCGTATCGTAAGTCACACGCCGTGCCGTGAGATGGGATACCAACTTGTGGTTTTCGAACTTGTCCAACGAGAAACGATATCCGGTTTTATTGTAATCCTCATACCGTTCCATATAGGCTATTACGCCTGAATCTACTTCTAATTGTACATTGCGTACATAATCTACCTTTTTCTTTTTCTTGTATACCTGTTCGAATTTCAGGCGGGTAACACTTCCTGTAGGAATAACTTCCGTACTCAGCCCGTAGGTTACAAGAGAGATGATAGCGGCCGAAATCATATAAGGGCGCATCAGCCGTTTAAAACTCATGCCCGTAGAGAACATGGCTATAATCTCAGAATTCTCCGCCAGTTTGGAGGTAAAGAATATTACGGCAATGAAAACAAACAACGGACTGAAAAGGTTGGTATAATAAGGTATGAAGTTCAGGTAATAGTCGAAGACGATTGCCTTGAGTGGTGCCTTATTATTGATAAAGTGGTCGATGTTTTCATTGATATCGAATACTACTGCAATAGAGATAATCAATGCGATAGCAAAGAAATAAGTTCCAAGGAACTTGACAATGATGTATCGGTCAAGTCTTTTCAGCCACTTTGTCTGTTTGAAAAAGTTTTTATTCATGACTTTTTATAATCGCGTTGATAAACGTTTTACCATTGCCGGCTTCCATGTAGAGAAATCACCTGCAATAATGTGCTTACGGGCTTCACCCACTAACCAGAGGTAGAATGCCAGATTATGGATGGAGGCAATCTGCATGGCCAGCAATTCTTGTGCATGGAACAGATGGCGCAAATAGGCACGGCTGTACATCGTATCTACGTAAGAGGCACCATCGGCTTCGATGGGTGAATAATCGTTCTCCCATTTTTTGTTGCGCATGTTCATGATACCGTCCTTGGTAAATAGCATTCCGTTTCGTCCGTTTCGGGTAGGCATTACGCAGTCGAACATGTCGACTCCTCGTTCAATACCCTCCAGAATGTTGACTGGTGTTCCTACCCCCATCAGGTAACGAGGTTTGTCGGTCGGAAGAATTTCGTTTACCACTTCAATCATTTCATACATCTTTTCCGTTGGTTCTCCTACTGCCAGACCTCCAATGGCATTTCCATCTGCATTTTTTGATGCGATGTATTCGGCAGAACGGCGGCGCAGGTCAGGGTATACACAGCCTTGCACAATGGGGAAGAGTGATTGCTCGTATCCGTATTTGGGTTCCGTTTCATTGAAGCGGGTGATACAACGATCCAGCCAGCGGTGAGTCAATTCCATGGATTTCTTGGCATACTCATAGTCTGAAGTTCCCGGAGCACACTCGTCGAAAGCCATAATGATGTCGGCACCAATCGTACGTTCGATATCCATGACACGCTCTGGAGTGAAAAGATGTTTCGATCCGTCTATGTGAGAACGGAACTCTACTCCTTCTTCCTTCATCTTGCGAATGCCGGAAAGAGAGAATACCTGGAAGCCACCACTGTCGGTCAGCATGGGACGGTCGAAACCATTGAACTTATGTAGTCCACCAGCTCCTTCGATGATGTCCAATCCCGGACGAAGGTACAAATGATAGGTATTACCTAAAATGATTTGTGCCTTGATATCGTTTTTCAACTCGTGCAGGTGAACACCTTTTACCGTGCCCAATGTACCTACTGGCATGAAAATGGGAGTTTCAATCTGCCCGTGAGCTGTGGTGATAAGCCCGGCACGTGCATTCGACCGGGCATCTTTATATTGCAATTCGAATTTCATGTTGTTTTCTTCTCTTCTTCCGTTATGGTAAAATCGATTGGATCAGCGACCTTTTCGTTTGTCAGAGCCAGTTCCAATACTTCTTTAATATCTTTTACATAGTGGAAAGTCAGTCCCTTCAGGTAGATAGGCTGTATTTCCTCAATGTTTTTACGGTTCTCTTCACAAAGAATAATATCCTTGATACCTGCTCGTTTGGCTGCCAGTATCTTTTCTTTGATACCGCCTACAGGAAGTACTTTTCCTCTCAAAGTGATTTCTCCTGTCATGGCAAGGTTTGCTTTCACTTTACGTTGAGTCAAGGCTGAAGCAAGCGAGGTTACCATGGTGATACCTGCAGAAGGTCCGTCTTTTGGAATAGCTCCTTCCGGTACGTGGATGTGGATGTTCCAGTTGTCGAAGATACCTTCGGGCAAATCCAGCAGATGGGTATGCGATTTCAGATACTCCAATGCCAACATGGCAGATTCTTTCATTACATCGCCCAGATTACCGGTCAGTGTCAGACGTCCACCCTTTCCTCTGCTCAAGCTTGTTTCTACAAACAGGATTTCTCCTCCTACAGCAGTCCATGCCAGTCCGGTTACTACTCCGGCATATTCGTTCCCCTGGTATTTGTCGCGGGAGTATTCCGGTGCCCCCAGGAATTTCTTGATGTCTGCCGGCTTCAGATCGTAGTTGGGAACCTCATCCTGACTGGCTGTTTCCAACGCAATCTTACGCAGTACCTTGCTGATTTTCTTTTCCAGTTCGCGTACACCGCTTTCACGTGTATGATACTCTACGATATACTCGATGGCAGCCTTGTTGAACTTGATGTTTTCTTTTTTCAGTCCGTTGGCTTCCAATTCTTTCGGTATCAGATGGCGACGTGCTATCTCAATCTTTTCTTCCGTAATGTAACCGCTTACCTCAATCAGCTCCATACGGTCGAGCAGAGGAGTCGGGATAGTACCCAGATTGTTGGCTGTTGCGATGAACATTACTTTCGACAAATCATAGTCCATATCGATGTAATTGTCGTGGAATGTATTGTTCTGTTCCGGATCGAGTACTTCCAGCATTGCCGATGACGGATCGCCCCGGTGGTCGCTGCCCAACTTATCTATTTCATCGAGGATAATGACCGGATTGGATGTCTCGGCTTTTATCAGGCTCTTGATAATACGTCCGGGCATGGCACCAATGTATGTTTTACGATGTCCGCGGATTTCCGATTCATCGTGTACACCGCCCAATGACATACGTACATATTTACGTTTAAGCGCTGCAGCAATAGAACGTCCTAAAGAAGTTTTTCCCACTCCCGGAGGGCCATACAGACAGATAATCGGCGATTTCAAATCACCTTTCAGTTTCAGTACCGCCAGATGCTCAAGAATACGTTCTTTTACTTTCTCCAGTCCGTAATGATCTTTGTCCAATACTTTTTTTGCATTGTTGATGTTAATCACATCGGTAGTATAGGTATCCCATGGAAGAGCCAGAAGAGTCTGCAGGTAAGTCAACTGTACATTATAATCGGGTGATTGGGAGTTGATTCGCTCCAATTTAGCCAATTCCTTCTCGAATGTCTTTGCAACTTCCTTTTTCCATTTCTTTTCCTGACTTTTCTTACGCAGCTCTTCGATGTCTCCATTTTCGCCTTGTCCCAATTCGTCTTGGATGTTTCGGATCTGCTGTTGCAGGAAGTATTCTTTCTGCTGGCGATCCAAGTCTTCCCGGGTACGAAGCTGGATATTTTGTTTAAGAGTTGCCAATTGTATTTCTCTGTTCAATACCTGAATAAGACGGTACAATCGCTCCTTCAGAGAGTTTGCACTTAACAGGTCGAATTTGGAGTCGATAGGGAACGGGAAATTAGATGAAATAAAATTCACCAGAAGTTCCGGGGTTTCCAGATTCTTGATAGCTACAGAAGTGTCTGAGCTAATCCGGTCGGATACTTCTATGTATTTCATACTTTGCTCGCGGCAAGTATCCATCAATGCCTTGAATTCGTCTGTATTTTCTACAGTCATATCATCTTCGGCTACAGTGACTTTCCCTTTCATATAAGGATGGGTAGAAGTTATCTTGTCAAGATAAACCTTCGGTCCATGAGCCTGTACGATAGCTGTGGTGTTCCCTCCGGGTATTTCGAAGACACGAAGTATGCGTCCGATAACTGCGACAGGAAATAAATCCTTCAGTTCCGGCTCTTCTACTTCGCTCACTTTCTGTGTAGCCAGGACTATCAGTTTCTTTTCCTTTAAAGCTGCATCTACCAGCTTCAGTGTAGGCGGGCGTCCTATAGCTACAGGCATTATAACAGTGGGGAAAACAACCATATTACGCAGTGTCATAATAGGCAACTCCTGATCGATATCTTTCACTTCGACAACGGGAGCTGTATCTTCTATTTCGGCCATCATTGCAATATCCTCGTTTTCTGTATTCATTAAAAGATGTTCTTTTTTTCTCTTTTTTATCATAGCTGTTTTTATGTTCTTATTTTTATGGCTTTGCAAATGGTTGCAAAAACGTTACAAAGTTAATCATTCTGCTTTTAATATGGAAATGTAATACCTTATATTGCATTAAAGAATGTAAGGTTTTATGGTTTTATATAAATAAGTTTTGCGTATTTTTGGCGAAAATTTGAGAAGTATATGCCAAATCCTTTCTTTCAGTTTAAAAAGTTTACGGTTTACCATGATAAGTGTGCCATGAAAGTCGGTACAGATGGAGTTCTTTTGGGAGCTTGGGCTTCTGTAGAGAATGCACGGCGGATACTGGATATCGGTACGGGTACGGGGCTGATCGCTTTAATGCTGGCCCAACGTTCGGATGCGTCTGTTGTTGGGGTAGATATTGATGAAGCTGCAGTAGAGCAGGCTCGTGAAAACATCGAACGTTCCGAGTGGAAGAGTCGGATTGTGGTAGAACATAAAGATGTACGTGATTTGTCGGGAGAAAAGTATGGCTTGTTTGATGTCATTGTATCGAATCCTCCTTATTTTACCGAAGCTGTATATTGTCCGGACAAGCAGCGGAATACTGCCAGGCATATGGATAGTTTGCCGTTTGATGAGTTGTTGCAGGCTGTAGACAGACTGCTTGCCGAAGAGGGATGCTTTTCGGTGATTCTTCCGTCGGGGGTTGCCCCGGACTTTATAGCGAATGCACTTCACTATCGGTTGTATCTGTGCCGGCAGACTTTTGTGCATACCAAGCCTGAGGCTGTTCCTAAAAGAGTTCTTATGGCTTTTTCGCGTACGGCATCGGAATGTAAAACTGAACATTTGGTTGTGGAACTGGCCCGGCATGAGTATTCTCCCGAATATATAGCTTTAACCCGTGACTTTTATTTGTCGATGTAAAATACAGGGCAGGAGAAAAGAGCAAGAACGCTTTAGTCCTTCTTGCTCAGTCTTCGTAAGATATTTTGATTTAGCTTGACCAGTTGTTTGTGCCTGTGGGCCAGTGTGGTGGTAAGGGGACGCTTGTCTACAAAATCGGTCAGGTTTTGCAGGAGGCTAAAAGGGTCGAATGTCTCCTTAGGCTTTTCTGGGGTAATGATATGTAGTCCTTTGGGCTTGATTTCCACTTCCAGATCTTTTCCTCCTATCATCGGGTCGCCATCAAAGTGGAATACACCTTCCTTGCTTCTGTGGATAATGATTTTTTTATCCGTCATGGTTTTGATACGGCTGTTCTGGTCGATAGTTTTATTGAATAACTGGAATGACAAGGCCGGTACATCCAAGACAGTAAACGGCTCTAGGATGGTAATATTCATTAATCCGTCTGTCAGAGAAGCCTGTGGAGCAATGTATGCATTGTTTCCGTATTGAGAGGCGTTGGCACAAGCAATGAGAAACGCTTTGTATTTTACTGTTCCCTCAGAATTTTCTATTTCGTATGTTTCAGGACGGTATGTCAGACTCTCATGAAGTGTATTTTCCAGATAAGTTAGCAGTCCTCTTTTTCCCGAATCTGCAAATTTCAAACTGACAAATGCATCAAACCCTACGCCACAGGTGCAGAAGAACAGATGACCGTCTATGATTCCATAATCGATGGTTGTCTGAAACCCCTTGTTGAGTGTGTCGATAGCTCCTTTTGCATCCATAGGTATGTGTAAATGACGGGCCAGACCATTGCCTGAGCCGCATGGAATAATCCCTAATGCTGTGTTTGTATGTACCAATGAACGCCCGATTTCATTTATCGTGCCATCTCCTCCAATTGCTACTACTATATCGCAGCCTTCTTCACTGGCTTTTCTGGCTATTTCGGAAGCATGGCCGGCATATTCGGTTCTACAAACAGTATATTCGTATTTTGTTAAGTCTAATTTTTTCTCTATCAAGTCCAAAATGGCTTGTTTTCCGTGAGTTCCGGATATGGGGTTGACTATAAATGTTATTTTTTTCTTTGCATCCATATTTTTGAGTCCGTTAGGGCTTTTAGATAAGACAAAATTACGATTATTTTGTTTATAATTCATCCGTTTTTTTGGAGAAATGATAGTTTGATTGTTTTTTTTAATCGGATGAATGTTTTACTTTCCGATTTTTTGTATCTTTGCGCGTTCTTTTAAAAAAACGGCATTTATAATAAATAATGTAAGTTGAGTAAACTTACTCTATATTTTAGATATGGGATTATTACAAGACAAATTAAGTAAATTCAGAGTGCCTCAAATGTATATGGAGAGAGGCGTTTATCCTTATTTTCGTGAAATAGACAGTGCCCAGGATACAGAGGTAATGATGGACGGAAAGAAGGTCTTGATGTTTGGGTCTAATTCTTATATGGGATTGACTCATGACAGTCGAATAATCGAAGCTGCTATTGCTGCAACTCGTAAATACGGTACAGGATGTGCGGGGTCGCGTCTGTTGAATGGAACTCTTGATATTCATGTGGAACTGGAAAAAGAGTTGGCTGAGTTTGTTGGTAAAGACGAAGCGCTTTGTTTCTCTACCGGATTTACAGTAAACGAAGGTGTTATCCCTCAGCTGGTTGGTCGTGGCGACTATGTGATTTGTGATGACCGTGACCACGCTTCTATTGTAGATGGACGCCGTTTGTCTTTTGCTAATCAGGTGAAATACAAGCATAATGACATGGACGCTTTGGAGAAAGAACTTCAGAAGTGTGAGCCGGATGCAATTAAACTGATTGTTGTAGACAGTGTCTTCTCCATGGAAGGTGATTTGGCAAACTTGCCTGAAATAGTGCGTCTGAAAAAGAAATACAACGCTACTATTTATGTAGATGAAGCTCATGGATTGGGTGTGTTTGGTCGTCAGGGACGTGGTGTCTGCGATCATTTTGGTGTAACAGAGGATATTGACCTTATCATGGGTACATTCAGCAAATCACTTGCTTCTATCGGTGGTTTTGTGGCAGGTGATAAGGATACAATCAACTGGTTGCGTCATAATGCCCGTTCATACATATTCCAGGCAAGTAACACGCCGGCAGCTACTGCGGCAGCCAGAGAAGCACTTCATATTTTCAAAACAGAACCGGAACGTCAGGAAAACTTGTGGAAGATTACAAACTATGCATTGAAGAGCTTCCGCGAGGCTGGTTTTGAAATCGGCGAAACAGAAAGTCCGATTATCCCATTGTATGTACGTGATACAGACAAGACTTTCGAGGTAACTAAACTGGCATTTGATGAAGGTGTATTTATTAATCCGGTTATTCCTCCTGCATGTCATCCTCAAGATACATTGGTGCGTTTTGCATTGATGGCTACTCACACAAAAGAGCAGGTTGATTTTGCGATTGAAAAACTGATTAAATGCTTTAAGCAGTTGGATATCTTGAAATAATATACGAATTATTCAGTATACAGAAAGAGAGGTTGTTTCATAGCTTGAAACGACCTCTCTTTTTGTATTTGGATTTCTTTGCATTTAAAAGCTGTGTGGTGTAATAGTATATTTATTTCAATTCGCTCGGAATTGGAGGTTGGAATTCTTGCTTCTCGATAGTCGGGTAGTGCGGCTGGGATAAAAAGATGGTGATGAATGTCGTAAGTTTTAGCCGCCGTCGTTGATTATGGATTTGCCGCTGTGGGATGCACAGCCAACGTGGGCGAATGTGCAGCCGACGTCGTCGTTTTTAATCAGTTTATAGAATCATGCGTTTATGTGTATGGCAATTAATGCATTTCCTGCAGGTGTGTAGAAAATCTGATGGAGATGTGAAAAAAATCCTGCAAGATTGCTGTGTTTGAAATAGCTATCCTGCAGGGCCTTATGTTTAATCAGAAAAGCAAGTGCTTTGCTGAAAATGGTATCGAAAACTTTATTTATCTGTGTTTTCTGATAAAATAAACTTCTCTACAACATGTGCAACTCCATCTTCTTCATTGGATAAAGTAATGAAGTCGGCGTTTTCTTTTACGACTTCTTGTGCATTGCTCATGGCAACTCCCAGTCCGGCATATTTTATCATGGAAAGGTCGTTGAATCCATCACCTACGGCAATCATTTCGTCTTTGGTCATGCCGATTTCTTTTAATAACACAGCCAGCGATTGGGCTTTGTCTATGCCTTTGGGTACAAGTTCCAGAAAGTATGGCTCCGAACGGAATACCCCCATCCGGTCGTGCAGATGGTTATACATTTCTTTTTCCAAAACAGCCAGCCGGGTAGGTTCTCCTACAATAAGACATTTTGCAATAGGGTGTTGTACTGCTTTAAGGAAATTGTCTACCTTCTTAATTTTCATTACATTAAGCAGTGCTTCCTTGAGTACGTATTCATCGTCTGGATATTCGGTCAGTACATATTCTCCATCGTATGTGACAATGGCAAAGTGGTTGTCGTTGGCACATTGATATAAATAGGGAAGCACTTCCGGGTCCAGAAGATTCTTATAAAGTAATTCACCTGTTTTCCAGTCAATGATTTCTCCGCCATTGTACGACAAAACATAGCCTTCGTATTTGTCCAATTGCAGCAGGTTGGCCAGAGGGGCAATGCCATAAGTTGGTCTTCCGGAAGCCAATACGATTTTCAGCCCCTGCTCTTGTGCTTTGATAAGTGTAGTACGTGTGTGTTCGGTCACCTCTTTTCGGGTATTGGTCAATGTCCCGTCGAGATCTAATACTAAGAGTTTATATTTCATAGAGTTTTAATACGTAGATTAATGAGGCAAAGATAGTATAATATTCGAAGTTTTTATTTATCTTTCGGGGTAAACGAAGGTATTTTCTTTAAAAAAAGAATAGATATGACAGAATTGTTTTGGGATTTTGCTTTAAGACTTTTTGTGGCTGGAGCAATGGGAGTACTGATCGGTTTGGAGCGTGAGTACCGTGCTAAGGAGGCTGGTTATCGTACGCATTTTTTGGTCGCCTTGGGAAGTGCATTGATTATGATTGTTTCTCAATATGGCTTTATGGATGTGTTGAAGGCCGATTTAGTTCGTCTTGACCCCAGTCGGGTGGCTGCCCAGGTTGTTACGGGAATAGGTTTTATAGGTGCTGGAACCATTATTCTGCAGAAGCAGGTGGTACGTGGCTTGACGACCGCTGCGGGAATTTGGGCTACTTCGGGTATTGGACTGGCTGTAGGAGCTGGAATGTATGGAATAGGGATAGTGGCTACGGTTCTTGTGCTTATTGGTTTGGAAACGTTGAGTTTCTTTTTTAAAAGTATGGGCATGAGAAATATGATGATAGAATTCTCTGCTCCCAATAAAGAAGCGATACGTAAGGTGTCCTCCAACTTTAATTCGAAGAATTATGTAGTTGTATCGTATGAGATGACAGAGATTGCTGTGGGAGGTGATGTGGTTTATCGGGTTACGATGGTGATTAAAGCCAAACGTATGAATGAGGAAGGGTTATTGCTGATGTTTTTGCAGGATTTTCCTGATATTACGGTAAATAAGATAATATAAATAACGGGTTCTGATGTATGTTGATATAATCAGAACCCGTTAACGCTGGATGAGATTGTCCGTGTGCTGCAAATGTGTACCCTTTGTCATCCTATGTATACATTTACGCTTAAAAATAGAGTGTCGTTTTCCTTATTGATGTCAAAGTCTATTTTGTTTTCACGGGCAAGCCATCCGATAGCTGCATTTAGATCTCTGTCGGACAGTCCCGATGCAGTCTTTAGTTGTTCGTAACTCCAATGGGCGTTATTTTTTAATACATTCCAAACGATGCCTGCATTTGTTCCAATTTGATATTTGTCCATACGCTAATAAATTTATGGGTTTTCTGATAAAATAAAATTATTTGCGGCAATTTAAGATAAAAAATCTATTAATGAAAGCTTTTTGCTTGCGTTTTATTAATAGGATCTTCTTGTTTAACACTTTTTAATGTATCAGGAAATCAGTTTGTAACTTATATGGATATTTTTATCTTTAATCTTCGTTGATTCTTTTTTTTTCTGTTAACTTTGCAATACTTTTGAATCGTATAAGTATGAGAAGAAATAAGATAAACTGGAGGGTTCCCAAAGGGGCGGAATTGACAGAACTGGATAAGAAAGTCCTTTATTATCAGAATAAAGGATGTTTGGTTCCTACTCGTCAGTTGATTAAGACTCCAGAACAGATCGAGGGAATTCGTCGTAGTGGCATAATAAATACCGGTGTATTGGATTTGGTTGAAAGTGAAATCCGTGCAGGAATGAGCACTGCTCAAATAGATAAGTTGGTGTATGACTATACGGTGGCTCATGGAGCTATTCCGGCTCCGCTGAATTATGAAGGATTCCCTAAGAGTGTATGTACGTCAATCAATGAAGTGGTGTGTCACGGAATCCCGTCGGAAGATGAGATTCTGGAAGAGGGGGATATCATAAATGTGGATGTCTCCACTATATTGGATGGCTATTATTCGGATGCTTCGCGTATGTTTATTATCGGGAAAACTACTCCGGAAAAAGAAAAGCTGGTTAACGTTGCTAAAGAATGCCTCGAAATAGGTATGCAGGCTGCACAGCCTTTTGGCTTTGTGGGAGATATAGGCAATGCCATTGAAAAGCATGCCAAAAAGAATGGCTTTTCGGTGGTTCGCGATTTGTGTGGACATGGAGTGGGATTGGAATTTCATGAAGAACCGGATGTAGAGCATTTTGGCAAGAAGGGAACAGGTATGCTGTTGGTACCGGGTATGGTCTTTACCATTGAACCTATGATTAATATGGGAACATGGGAGGTCTTTGTGGACGAAGAAGACGGATGGACGGTAGTAACAGAGGATGAATTGCCTTCTGCTCAATGGGAGCATACATTTGTGATGACGGAAAATGGCTTGGAAATCTTAACGCATTAATTACGAAGAAATTATGGATATAATAATATTGGGTATAGAGTCGTCTTGTGACGATACGTCGGCTGCAGTAATTAAGAATGGTGTATTGCTTTCGAGTGTAATTGCAAGTCAGGCTGTACACGAAGCGTATGGAGGAGTGGTGCCGGAACTGGCTTCCAGAGCACATCAGCAGAATATTGTACCGGTGGTACATGAGGCTTTGAAGCGTGCCGGAGTAACAAAAGAACAGTTAAGTGCAATTGCGTTTACTCGTGGACCGGGCTTGATGGGTTCTCTGCTGGTAGGCGTTTCCTTTGCAAAAGGATTGGCTCGTTCTTTGGGTATTCCGATGATTGATGTGAATCATTTGCAGGGGCATGTGTTGGCACATTTTATAAAAGAATCGGAAGAAGATCAGAATCAGCCTAAATATCCGTTTATTTGTCTGCTGGTTTCAGGAGGAAATTCTCAGATTATCCGTGTGAATGCTTATAATGATATGGAAGTGCTTGGCCAGACCATTGATGATGCGGCAGGTGAGGCTATTGACAAGTGTTCAAAGGTAATGGGACTTGGTTATCCGGGAGGACCGATTATCGACCGTTTGGCTCGTCGGGGAAATGCTAAGGCGTATACATTTAGCAAACCTCATATTCCTGGTTATAATTATAGCTTCAGTGGTTTGAAGACTTCTTTCCTTTATTCTCTGCGTGAATGGCTGAAGGATGATCCTGATTTTATAGAGCATCACAAGGAAGATCTGGCAGCTTCGTTAGAAAAAACGATTGTAGATATCCTTATGGACAAGTTGCGCAAAGTCGTGAAAGATACAGGTATTAATGAAGTGGCTGTTGCCGGTGGTGTTTCTGCAAATAACGGTTTGCGGAATGCGTATCGTGAGCATGCTGAAAAATATGGCTGGAAGATATATATCCCTAAATTTGGGTATACCACAGATAATGCGGCAATGATTGCGATTACAGGATACTATAAGTTTTTAGATAAAGATTTTTGTTCAATAGATCAACCGGCTTATTCGCGGGTTACAATTAAATAAAAAAAGAGGGGGTTGTTATGTCAGTAGAGACGAAAATATTAAGTAAGGAAATTAGTGAAATCTTTTGGAAGGAAGGTTTTTCACTTTCTACAGCAGAAAGTTGTACTGCAGGAAATGTAGCAGCTATTATTACAGCTGTTCCGGGAAGTTCTCATTTTTATAAAGGGGGTATAGTGGCTTATGCAAATGAACTAAAGCAAAATATCTTGCAGGTGAAAGCTGAGACATTGGAAACTTACGGGGCTGTCAGCGAGGAAACAGTCATAGAAATGGTAAAAGGTGCAATGCAGGTATTCAATACAGATTTTGCTGTGGCTACTTCGGGTATTGCTGGTCCTGCAGGTGGTACACCGGAAAAGCCTGTCGGTACTATTTGGGTGGCTGCAGGTTGTAAAGACAAGATTGTCACTGCTAAATTAACAGAAGATAACGGACGGGATAAAAATATACAATCGGCAACCAAAAAGACGCTTCAATTGCTTTTGGATATCTGTCAAAAGCAAGAAAATGAGTTGTAAAACATAATTAGTTGCTGAAATACTTGTATATATAAAATAAAATGACTTACTTTGCACTCCGTTTGAGAGAACCAAGAATAAAACTATAAAAAATCAGATAGAAATGTCGAAAATTTGTCAAATTACCGGAAAGAAAGCCATGATTGGCAACAATGTTTCACACTCAAAGAGAAGAACTAAAAGAACTTTCGATGTGAACTTGTTTACTAAGAAATTCTACTATGTAGAACAGGATTGCTGGATTAGCCTGAATATCTGTGCTAACGGCTTGCGAGTTATTAACAAAAAAGGCCTGGACGCAGCGCTGAATGAAGCAGTTGCTAAAGGTTACTGTGATTGGAAAACTATCAAAATTATTGGTTAATTAAAAGGAGAGAAAGACTATGGCTAAGAAAGCTAAAGGAAATAGAGTACAGGTAATCCTTGAATGCACAGAAATGAAGGATAGTGGTATGCCGGGAACTTCTCGTTACATTACAACAAAAAACAGAAAAAATACCACTGAAAGATTGGAACTTAAGAAGTACAATCCTATTTTGAAAAGAGTAACAGTACACAAAGAAATTAAATAATTATAACCCATGGCAAAGAAAACAGTCGCAACCCTTCAGACAGGTAAAGAAGGACGTTCTTATACTAAGGTTATCAAGATGGTTAAGTCTCCTAAAACTGGTGCTTACGTATTTGATGAACAGATGGTTCCTAATGAAAAAGTACAGGAATTTTTCAAGAAATAATTTAGCTAATATAATTTGCTAGTAAAAGTTCCTTCCATTGTTAAATGGAAGGAACTTTTTTTGTGTGTATACGAGATTAGTTTTATCTTTGTGCTATTAATAGATAATTATTGATTTGTATGGGATTTTTTAGTTTTTTCTCAAAAGAAAAGAAAGAGACCTTAGATAAGGGGTTATCCAAGACCAAAGAGAGTGTGTTTAGTAAGATTGCACGTGCTGTGGCAGGTAAATCTAAAGTAGATGATGAAGTATTGGATAATTTGGAAGAAGTCCTGATTACATCCGATGTAGGGGTGGAAACAACTCTGAATATTATTAAGCGTATAGAAAAAAGGGTAGCGCAGGATAAGTATGTGAATACTCAGGAACTTAATAATATTCTTAGAGAAGAAATTGCCGCCTTATTAACCGAAAATAATACAGTAGATGCTGATGATTTTTCTGTTCCTGAAGGGAAACATCCTTATGTGATTATGGTTGTGGGTGTGAATGGAGTGGGAAAGACTACAACTATTGGTAAACTGGCATACCAATTTAAGAAAGCAGGTAAATCTGTTTACTTGGGAGCTGCCGATACTTTCCGGGCCGCAGCTGTGGAGCAGCTGGTGATTTGGGGAGAACGTGTAGGAGTTCCGGTAATCAAGCAGCGTATGGGAGCCGATCCGGCATCTGTCGCTTTCGATACCTTGAGCTCTGCTGTAGCTAATAATGCAGATGTGGTAATTATCGATACTGCCGGTCGCCTGCATAATAAAGTAGGATTGATGAATGAGCTTACCAAAATTAAAAATGTAATGCGTAAAGTCGTTCCCGATGCACCTCATGAAGTTTTGTTGGTATTGGATGGCTCTACCGGACAGAATGCTTTTGAACAAGCTAAACAGTTTACGCTGGCTACAGAGGTAAATGCTATGGCAGTAACCAAGTTGGATGGTACTGCTAAGGGTGGTGTTGTAATTGGTATCTCAGACCAGTTTAAAATTCCTGTTAAATATATCGGACTGGGTGAGGGTATTGAAGATTTGCAAATATTCCGCCGGAAAGAATTTGTGGAATCATTGTTTGGCTCAAATACAGATAAATGAAAAAAAATACAGTAGATATAATCACTTTAGGGTGTTCGAAAAATCTGGTTGATTCTGAAAAGTTGATGAAGCAACTGGAAGCAAACGGCTATAAAGTAACTCATGATAGTGAAAATCCTCAGGGAGAAATTGCGGTAATTAATACTTGTGGCTTTATTGGTGATGCTAAGGAGGAATCTATTAATATGATTCTGGAGTTTTGCCAGGCCAAGGAGGAAGGTAGACTGAAAAAACTTTATGTGATGGGATGTCTGTCTGAACGCTATTTAAAAGAATTGCAGATGGAGATTCCTCAAGTTGATAAGTTTTATGGAAAATTCAACTGGAATGAATTGCTGGCTGATTTGGGAAAAGCTTATCATTCTGAATTTGCCATAGAAAGACACCTGACAACTCCTAAGCATTATGCTTATCTGAAAATATCGGAGGGATGTGACCGTAAATGCTCGTATTGTGCCATTCCTATTATAACTGGACGTCATGTGTCTCGACCTATGGAAGAGATATTGGATGAGGTGCGGTTGCTGGTTTCCGAAGGGGTAAAAGAGTTTCAGGTAATAGCTCAGGAACTGACCTACTATGGAGTAGATCTGTATAAAAAGCAAATGCTTCCGGAACTGATTGACCAGATGGCTAAAATCCCTGGTGTAGAGTGGATTCGTCTGCATTATGCTTATCCGGCTCATTTCCCAACCGAATTATTCCGGGTAATGCGTGAAAATCCGAATATTTGTAAATATATGGACATTGCTTTGCAGCATATTAGCGATAATATGCTACAGAAAATGCGTCGTCATGTGTCAAAGGATGAGACTTATGCTTTGATTGAGCAATTCCGAAAAGAAGTTCCGGGCATCCACTTACGTACCACTTTGATGGTAGGACATCCTGGAGAAACAGAACAGGATTTCGAGGAACTGAAGGAGTTTGTCCGTAAAGCACGTTTTGATAGAATGGGAGCTTTTGCATATTCTGAAGAAGAAGGAACTTATTCGGCTCAACACTACGAGGACAATATTCCGCAGGATGTGAAACAGCAGCGTTTGGATGAATTAATGGAAATACAGCAGGAAATTTCTGCTGACTTAAGTCATGCCAAAATCGGAAAGGAGATGAAGGTGATTATAGACCGTATGGAAGGAGAATACTATATTGGTAGAACTGAATTTGATTCTCCGGAAGTGGATCCTGAAGTATTGATTAAGGCAGAAGGGAATTCTCTTCAGATAGGTTCATTCTATCAGGTGAAGGTTTATGATGCCGATGATTTCGATTTGTATGCATCATTAGTATAATAGTAGAATAAAAGCGGAAGACATGAATCATAAAGAGTTTATCGGCGAATTGTCTCGCCGCTTAGGATATACCAACAAAGATGCTGCCCGTCTGGTGGCGTCTTTGGTGGATATTATGGGAGAAGAATTGCTGGAAGGAAAAACATTGACTTTCCAGGGATTCGGAACTTTCGAGGTGAAAAAAAGGTTGGAGCGTATTTCTGTAAATCCAGTTACTAAACAGCGTCTGCTGGTACCTCCAAAATTGACATTGAATTATAAGCCCAGTCCATTATTAAAGGAAAAGTTTAAAAAGAATTCGTTTGATGAATGATAAAACAACTTTACAAGATCTGATAGGATTGTTAGCGCAGCGTCATCAGATGGAGACAACGGATGCCGAGGTCTTCGTGAAGACTGTGCTGAGCTTGATAGAGGAAGCTCTTGAAAAGGATAAATATGTCAAAATTAAAGGATTGGGAACCTTTAAGCTGATAGAAATAGAGGAGAGAGAAAGTGTTGATATAAATACGGGAGAACGTATTAGAATACAAAGCCATTCTCGCATTTCTTTTCTTCCTGATTCTTCGTTGCGGGAATTGGTAAATAAACCTTTTTCTCATTTTGAAACAGTCGTGTTGAATGAAAATACTCATTTTGACGATTTGGAAGAAGTTTCAAGCATAGAGAAAGAGGAAACAGAAGAGAATGAAGAACAGGAAATTGTTTCTGAAGTGGAACCGGCAGAGCAATCACAAGATTTAACTGTCGTAGAAACGCAGGAAAATAAAGTCTCTAAGGATGTTCCCCTTGTAAAGGAAACAGAAGAAAGAGAAAATATTGCAGAACATAAAGAGGAAACGCAATTGAATTTGGAGGAGGACAAGAAAACTCGTTTGCCTTGGTGTATGATTGCGTCTGTACTTTTGGCTGGAGTAATTCTTGGTGGTGGAATTATTTGGGGACTACTTTCTGGACGGAGGTATATTCCGGAAGCTTACTTGTCTTCTTTAGTGAAAGAGCAGGAGGCAATACCTTTATCTAATTCATCTTGCAAGGATAGTTCGGCTGTATTGAAGCAGGTTCCAACGGAGTCTGTGGTTGATACACTTAAAGTAGAACAAATAATACCGAAGAAGGATACGTTGAAGCAATCCTCTGAGCGAAATAAGGTTTCTGCAGAGTCTACTGCAAAAGGCCAAGTAGTCGGAGCAAAATCCTCAAAGCAAACCGCAGAAAGTCTTTCAGATACAGTAGAATATGTAATTTCTGGTACCAAATTCACATATACAATTGGAGAGGGAGAGACTTTGGTCCGTGTTGCACTTAAATTCTATGGCAATAAAAAATTATGGCCTTATTTGGTGAAGCATAATGCAAATATTATCAAGGATCCGAACAATGTGCCGGCTGGATTGATTATTAATATTCCTGAACTGACTCCTCGAAAATAAGCCATTATTGTATCGGAAGAGAA
>UQPQ01000040.1 GCA_900542985.1 uncultured Bacteroides sp. | reverse complement strand
ATCTGGAGAATATTTCCGACAATATGCTGATGGGGGCTGTCAATGCTTTCAATGGAAAGACCAATTGTGTATGGAACCGGCTGACTGGCGAATATGATGCCGTATCGGCTGTGGCCAAGCAATATAAAGCAAAGGCCATCCCTTCTATTGTGGTAGCCGAGGAAAACTACGGCGAAGGCTCCAGTCGGGAACATGCTGCTATGGAACCTCGCTTCCTGAATGTGCGGGTTATCCTTGCCAAAAGCTTTGCCCGTATCCATGAAACCAATTTGAAGAAGCAGGGAATGCTGGCATTGACTTTTGCTGACAAATCCGATTACGATAAAATACAGGAACACGATTGTATTTCTGTCTGTGGATTGGACCACTTTGCTCCGGGAAAACCTTTGCAGGTAGTAGTAATGCACGAGGATGGAACAGAAGATACATTCCTTGCCCTGCATACCTATAATGAAATGCAGATAGGTTGGTTTAAAGCCGGTTGTGCTTTGAATACCTTCCGAAAATAACTTAAGAACTTACAAACTCACAAACTTAAAAATTATGTCCAAAATAGATATGAAAGACGGTCGGCTGATAGTACCCGACTGTGTGACCGTTCCTTATATTGAAGGTGATGGAGTGGGAGCAGAAATTACTCCTGTATGTCAGAAAATAGTAAACGAAGCTGTTAAGCTGGCTTATGATGATACGCGTTCTATCGAGTGGAAAGAAGTACTGGCTGGAGAAAAGGCATTCAAGCAGACCGGAGAATGGCTTCCTGAAACTACAATGGATGCTTTTCGCGAATACCTTATCGGTATAAAGGGACCTCTTACTACTCCTGTAGGTGAAGGCATCCGTTCGCTGAATGTGGCACTGCGCCAGACACTCGATTTGTATGTTTGTCTGCGTCCGGTACGCTGGTTCCGTGGAGTGGTTTCTCCGGTAAAGGAACCGCAGAAAGTAAACATGCATATTTTCCGCGAAAATACAGAAGACATTTATGCCGGTATAGAATGGGAACAGGGGACTCCGGAAGCTGAAAAGTTCTATGCTTTTCTGCGCGACGAGATGGGAGTGAAGAAAGTCCGTTTCCCTGAGACTTCTTCTTTCGGTGTAAAGCCGGTATCGGTAGAAGGAACCAAACGATTGGTACGTGCTGCTATTCTGTACGCCCTGCAGCATCATTTGCCTTCGGTTACATTGGTACACAAAGGAAACATCATGAAGTTTACTGAAGGAGGATTCAAGCGTTGGGGATACGAAGTGGCTGAAACAGAATTTGCCCAGCAGACTTTTACCATGAACCGCTACAATCAGCTGAAGAAGGAGTTGGGAGAAGAGTCTGCCAAAGCTGCTTTGGCAGAAGCCATGAATTTGGGTAAAGTAATTGTCAAGGACTGCATTGCGGATGCTTTCTTGCAGAATACATTGCTCACTCCTGAAGATTACTCAGTCATTGCCACTTTGAACTTGAATGGAGACTATATATCCGACCAGTTGGCTGCGATGGTGGGTGGTATCGGTATTGCACCGGGAGCCAATATCAACTATCAGACCGGACATGCTATTTTTGAGGCTACACACGGTACGGCTCCCGATATTGCCGGAAAGAATATCGTAAATCCCTGCTCGCTGCTGTTGTCGTCTGTCATGATGTTGGATTATATCGGATGGAAAGAAGCTTCTGCTTTGATTATCCGTGCGTTGGAGGACCTCTTCGAGGCTGGAGAGGCAACTTCGGACCTCGCACGCTTTATGCCTGATGGACATGTATTGACAACAGAAGAGTTCGGACAGCGTGTGATTGAATCATTGTAAATATTAATAAAGATAGCTTGTATATGAAAAAAGAATACATCGTATATAAACTTTCGGAGTGTGCCAAACAGGCATGTCGTATTGATAATGAATTGTTTGCAAAATATAATGTAAAACGTGGATTGCGTAATGAGGATGGTACAGGAGTATTGGTAGGGCTGACCAAAATCGGAAATGTAGTAGGATATGAACGTACGGAGGAAGGGCTGAAACCGATTCCCGGTAAGTTGTTTTATAGGGGATATGATTTGGACGACATCGCTCATGCACTGCTCAAGGAGAAGCGTTTCGGATTTGAGGAAGTGGCTTATCTGTTGCTTTCGGGAGAATTGCCGGATAACGAGCAGTTGGCTTCTTTCAAGGAGCTGATCAATGATAATATGCCGCTCGATAAGAAGACGACGATGAATATTATCGACTTGGAAGGTCAGAATATTATGAATATTCTGGCCCGGAGTGTCCTCGAAATGTATACATTCGATCCCAATCCCGATGATATCTCAAGAGACAATCTGATGCGTCAGTCTATTGAGTTGATTTCCAAGTTTCCTACAATCATTGCTTACGCATACAACATTTATCGTCACAGCACACACGGACGTTCGTTGCACATTCGTCATCCGCACGAAAATCTGTCACTTGCCGAGAATTTCCTGTATATGATTAAAAAGGAATATACTCCGTTGGAAGCACGTATGCTCGACTTGCTGCTGGTGCTTCAGGCAGAGCATGGAGGTGGTAACAACTCTACGTTTACTGTACGCGTCACCAGTTCTACCCGTACCGATACGTATTCCAGCATTGCTGCAGGCATCGGTTCGTTGAAAGGGCCTTTGCACGGAGGAGCCAATATACAGGTGGTTAAAATGTTCCATCACCTGAAAGAAGTGATATCCGACTGGACGAATGTAGATGAGATTGATACTTATCTTACCCGTATGCTCAATAAAGAGGCGTATGATGGTAGTGGACTGATTTATGGTATCGGTCATGCGGTGTATACCATTTCCGACCCTCGTGCCGTCTTGTTGAAAGAGCTGGCAGGAGAACTGGTAGCTGAAAAGGGATGTCAGAAAGAGTTTGCCTTTCTTGAACTTTTGGAGCAGCGTGCCATAGAATGTTTCAAGAAGGTGAAGGGAGGAAAGAAGCAGGTTTGCTCGAATGTAGATTTCTATTCCGGATTTATTTACGAAATGATGGGCTTGCCGCACGAAATCTATACTCCTCTTTTTGCCATGGCGCGTATTGTGGGATGGACAGCACATCGTATTGAAGAATTGAACTTTGAAGGAAGACGTATTATCCGTCCGGCTTATAAGAATGTATTGGAAGAAGTGGCATACACTCCGATTACTTCCCGATAAACGTCTTGTGGCATAATAAAAAAAGTCCGACGCAAAGCGCCGGACTTTTTTGTTTGAGTATGAGGAAGGGAAGCTAAAGAGACTTCCCTTTGTTGTATGTCAGAATTACATCATGCCGCCCATGCCGCCCATTCCTGGAGCAGCCATTGGCATTTCAGGTTTTTCTTCTTTCTTTTCTACGATGACACATTCTGTTGTCAGGAACATACCTGCAATAGAAGCGGCATTTTCCAATGCTACACGAGTAACTTTAGCAGGATCTACTACACCGGCAGCGTGCAAGTGTTCGTATACATCGGTACGTGCATTGTAACCGAAGTCACCTTTACCTTCACGTACTTTCTGAACAACTACTGCACCTTCTTTACCAGCATTGGCTACAATCTGGCGAAGCGGTTCTTCGATAGCACGTTTGATGATTTCGATACCTGTAGTTTCGTCAGCATTGTCACCTTTCAAGCCTTCCAAAGCATCGATGGCACGGATGTAAGTTACACCACCACCCGGTACGATACCTTCTTCGATTGCTGCACGAGTTGCGCACAATGCATCGTCTACACGGTCTTTCTTTTCTTTCATTTCTACTTCGCTGGCAGCACCTACGTACAATACAGCTACACCACCAGACAACTTAGCCAGACGTTCCTGCAGTTTTTCTTTATCATAGTCTGAAGTAGAGTTCTTCATTTCAGCCTTGATCTGTGCAATACGTTCCTGAATCAGTTCTTTCTGACCGGCACCGTTTACGATAGTAGTATTTTCTTTAGATACTGTAACTTTGTCGCAAGTACCCAACATTTCCAATGTAGCCTGTTCCAGTTTCAAGCCTTTTTCTTCGCTGATAACTACACCACCAGTCAATACGGCAATATCTTCCAGCATTGCTTTACGACGGTCACCGAAGCCCGGAGCCTTCACAGCACAGATCTTCAACTGACCACGCAGACGGTTTACAACCAAAGTAGTCAACGCTTCGCTGTCTACATCTTCTGCGATAACCAACAACGGACGTCCGCTCTGTACAGCTGGTTCCAAGATAGGCAAGAAATCTTTCAAGTTGGAAATCTTCTTGTCGTAAATCAAGATGTAAGGATGCTCCATTACACATTCCATCTTTTCTGTGTCGGTTACGAAGTAAGCAGACAAGTAACCACGGTCGAACTGCATACCTTCTACTACACCGATAGTTGTATCTGTACCCTTAGCTTCTTCGATGGTGATTACACCGTCTTTAGAAACCTTGCGCATAGCATCAGCAATCAACTTACCGATAACAGGATCGTTGTTTGCAGAAATAGTAGCAACTTGTTCAATTTTATCGTAGTTGTCGCCTACAGTTTCAGACTGAGCCTTGATTGATTCAACAACCTTAGCAACGGCTTTGTCGATACCACGTTTCAAATCCATTGGGTTGGCACCTGCAGTAACGTTCTTCAAACCTACACCTACGATAGACTGAGCCAATACGGTAGCAGTAGTTGTACCGTCACCGGCATCATCACCAGTTTTAGAAGCAACTGATTTTACCAACTGTGCACCAGTGTTCTGGAACGGATCGCTCAATTCTACTTCTTTAGCTACAGTAACACCGTCTTTAGTAATGTGAGGAGCACCGAACTTCTTTTCGATAATTACGTTACGTCCTTTCGGGCCGAGAGTTACTTTTACTGCATTAGCCAATTCGTCTACACCTTTTTTCAACTGGTCGCGAGCGTCGATGTTGAAGAGAATATCTTTTGCCATAATGATTTTTCCTTTCTTTTATAATTACTATTTATTCATTAATTATCCCAATACTGCCAATACATCACTCTGACGCATCATCAGGTATTTTACACCTTCAAATTCGATTTCAGTACCAGAATATTTACCATACAATACAGTATCACCAACTTTCAAGACCATTTCTTCGTCTTTTGTGCCATGACCTACTGCTACAACTTCACCTTGCAAAGGTTTTTCTTTTGCTGTGTCAGGAATAATGATACCACCTATTGTTTTTTCTTCTGCAGGAGCCGGAAGAATCAGGACTCTGTCTGCTAATGGTTTAATGTTCATAGTTCTATATTTTTTATGTATTTATACTTATTTGTTTTCTTTCGCTGTACGAAAGCACTGAGGATATAGCGAAAACTGTGCCAAAGTGCCGAACTGCCAAAGTGTCATTTGTTGTATGGCATAATGTGTGTATTTATGGCAGATAAAAAGTATAAAATTAGGACTATCTTCATTTGTGAACTGCATCTTATTAAATGATGAATTAGTCCATGAATGAAAATAGTCCTAAAAGGAAATTTATTTTTAATGGATAAAATAGAGATTTACAATCGGTCTATTTCTTTAAAATCTTGCTCATGAGTTCTATTCTTTTCCTTTCCGAAGCGATAGGATATATTCAATTTTATTTGTCTTGATTCTCCTTTTCCCCAGTTCCAAAGTTGGAAACCGCTGAAAGAGCTGTAGCTATTCCAGTTACTTGTCCAGAACATATCCGTAAGCGAGAGATTCACGGTCAGTCTTTTTTTCATAAATGATCTGCTTAAAGCCATATCAATATAACCGCTTGGATCCATTTTTTCATTGGAAGCACCCGGTCTTTTGGTAATGTATGAACCATTTAGTTCAAATTGTATTTTCCATGGAAGACGAAATGTATTCATCATTGTGAAAATACCGGCAAATGCATCTTGTTTAAACTCTCTGTATTGATCAAAAGCGATATCTTTATTTACATAGTAGCCAATAAGATTTAAGTTTAGATCCCACCATGAAAAAGGGGTGAGGCCTTGATTAAAAGTCAGAGATAATTGCTGTTGCTTACCTATGTTTTTGGGTGTCATTATTACTTTGTTGGTAGATAATGTATCTGTTATCTGTGCCTTATAGTCTTTCATATATGTATAAGCTACAGAAAGTGAACTGCGTTTATAATTGTATGTAAAGGAAGCCCTATGTGTTTTTTGTGGGGAAAGAAATGGGTTTCCTTTCCAATAGGATAATTCATCCAACAGATATTCAAAAGGGTTCAGGTCTTGATAAGCCGGGCGATCAATACGACTGCCATATCCGACTGAAAGAGATTGCTCTTCACCAATCTGATAGTTAAGATTTACAGAAGGAAACACATTGAAATAATTGCGTTTGTTATCTTTGTCATTCAATCTGTCTATTGTATATAGACGGCCGTTAGACCAAGTTTGTTCACCTCGCAGTCCAAGTTCCAAATTTAATCTTTTGTTGATTGGGTACGAATAAAGCAGATAAGCAGCCAGTATCTGTTCTTTATAAGTAAAATCGTTTGACTGTGTAGCATCAATATATTCTTCATTATTCTTTATTTCAAAAAACTTATATCCATTATCAGCATTGACGTGGGAATACTTGATACCGGATTTAAGTTCACCAGAGCCGATTTTATGTTGTTGATTATACGATAAAGCATAAATATGAATATTCCTGCTATTGACTGACTTATATAGAAGATCGCTTGTTGTTTCACCATTCGGGAGTTTATATGTATTGGGTTGTAAGTTTCCTGATCCTCCGTCGAACCATGCATAATTGGTATCTATTGTATATTTAACTCCTTCTTTGGGGGTAGAAATGTAATAAAGGTTAGCTCCATATCTGTTACCTTTTTGCATATAATATTCGTTTTGCGCATAAAGAATTTGCTCCAAAGTGTTACTTTCCAAATCTCTGATTTCTGTAATTGTGTTTGTCCGTCCTGGTCCAAAAAGAGTGTTGGCTGTAAGTTGTCCGCCTATTGTATTGTTGTCATTTATTTGATATTCAAAATCGAGATTACCAGCTATGGTTTTACGCTTATCTGTATCTTTTGTAGGGCTATAGTAATCTTTCCCTGATTGTATACGATGCATTCCATAGTCTAAGTCATAATAGCCAAACTGGTGATGATAGTTTCCCATCAAGCTGAATTTGCCTTGTGTGTAGCTGAATGACAGTTCTGTATTCTGACGGAGGTTCTTCCAGTAGGAAATGCCATTATTCATAGAAAAAGAGTAGCCTTCTGTCGGTTGTTTTTGAGTATTAATGTTGATAATACCTCCAGATCCCTCAGCATCATATTGTGCAGATGGATTGTTTATTACCTCTATGGAAGTGACTGATGTGGATGACATCGATTTGAGCATGGAAACAAGTTCTTCTTGTTGCATGTATGTAGGCTTCCCATTGAAAATAATCAAGACACCGTTTCTGCCTCCTATACTCACATTATCATTTCCGTCAACAAATACACCTGGGGTTTTCTTTAAGACTTCCAATGCAGAACTTCCAGCCAATGTAGCACTGTTTTTGGGAAAGAAAATCGTATTGCCATTTACCACACGTATCGATGGTGTCTGTTTTTCTCCTATAACAAGGACATCCTCAAGCATAATACTTGATGACCGTAACATGATATTTGATACAGTATCCTTCTTTATCAGAAAAGGAGAACTTAAGTAAGGGGAATATCCTAAACAGTTTATATATAATTGAATTCTTCCTTTTGCCTTAATTTTGAATTGTCCTTTTGTATCAGTTATACACTGATTGTATGAAGCTCCTGTTTGTGGATTTATTATACTTACAACTGCAGCTTCTACTGGAATATTCAAAGAATCTTTTACAGCCCCAGACAATATATGTTCTTTTTCTTCCTTAGCAGTATCTTCTTTTTTAATGATATAAGTGTTGTCATGTACCTTCTTATAGGTCAGTGGTTTTCCGGATAATATGAATTCCATTACTTTATCGAAAGACATATCCTTTAAGTCGCATGAAACTTTAAATTGCTCTATATCTTTATAGTAAAATAAAATATGAGAGCCGCTTTTATTTTCTATGTTTTTCAAGGCTTCAGCCATTGGAACATTATGTAATTCTATATTGATAGATTCAGTAGTCTGTGCATTCAAGTAGGAGGTACACAATAGGTAAAAGGCTAAAATAGGTGTCAATCTTAATTTCATAAAGTCAATTTTTAATGTTTGATATAAATACGAATGACACGATGAATCGGGTACCCGTTTTTAGAATTATTTTTCAATTATTTTTGCTAATGATTGTTTATCAAAGATGATTTTTAATTCCACAAACATATATAAAAATTCCAGTCTTTTGTTGAGGCTGTTGGAAAAGAATTTTTTCTACTTTCTTTTCGAAATACCTGATTTGTGCAAAAAGGTTATAGAACTTGCTCATGTTGTATACAGAACTAAAAAACAGGCTGTCTCATTGTGTAAAAATTCGGATAAAGTAAGTAGACACTCTTCTGTTTTCCGATAAAGCAGTATCTTTATACCGGATTTTTAAAATAGAATAATATGTTAGCACAGATTCATTGGAATCCCGACCCGGTGATTTTCCAAGTATTGGGTTTCGGGCTTCGTTGGTATAGCCTGTTCTGGATGATTGGACTGGCAGCTGCTCTTGTAGTAGCAGGAAGAGTGTTCAAGGCAAGAGGTTTGTCGGAGAACGACTTCAATCGTCTGTTTGTATATTGTGTGGTAGGTATTTTTGTTGGAGCACGTCTGGGGCACTGTTTGTTTTACGACTGGGCTTATTTCTCTCAACATCTGGCAGAGATAATACTTCCCGTACGCTTTTTGCCCGATGGAGGATGGAAGTTTATCGGTTATGCAGGGTTGGCAAGCCATGGCGGTACGTTGGGACTGATTATAGCATTGGTTTTGTATTGCCGGAAGACGAAGATGCACTTCCTGGATGTGGCAGACATCATCGCACTGGCTACTCCGTTGACAGCAGGATGTATCCGTATTGCCAATCTGATGAATTCTGAAATTATAGGTCTTCCCTCGGATATGCCTTGGGCTTTTGTGTTCGAACGGGTAGATATGCAGCCTCGTCATCCGGCACAACTTTACGAGGCGCTGGCTTATTTCTGCATCGGTTTGCTGATGTGGTATCTGTATCGTACCCGGAAGGAACATTTGCATCGGGGATTTTTCTTCGGTTTGTGTCTGACTACCATCTTTGTATTCCGTTTCTTCATAGAGTTTATCAAGGAAAATCAGGAAAGCTTTGAGGATGGTATGATGCTGAATATGGGACAGTGGCTCAGTATTCCTTTTGTGGCAATAGGTATTTATTTTATGATTCAAGGATATAAAAAGGAGAAAAAATAATGGATATGGTAATATATATAGTGTTGGGATTAATACTGGGTGGCGTAATGGGATACCTGTGGGCTGCACGACAGATAGGAACGCTCCGTGGACAGATACAGGTGCAACAGGAGCAGATGCAAATGCAGCAGGGGCATATGCAGGAACTGCTGGCTGCCGGAAAGGAACAGCAGGCTGTGCAGGCCGGACAGATACAGCACTTGCAGCAGGAGTACAATGATGCGCAGCAGGAACTGGCTACTGTTAAGGCAGAGAAAAAAGCACTTGAAGAGAAACTGGAAAGCCAGAAAGAAGAAGTGGCGGCTTTGCATAAGCAGTTTAATCTGGAGTTTGAAAATATAGCCAATAAGATATTTCAGCAGAAAACGGAAAATTTCAACAAACTGAGTGCGGAGAGTCTTGCTTCGTTGCTGAAACCGTTTGGGGAGAATCTGAAAGAGTTTAAGCATCAGGTGGAGGAAGTGTACGACAAGGAGTCGAAACAACGCTTTTCATTGGAAGACCGTATTAAAGAGTTGGTTTTGCTGAACAAGCAGATTAGTGACGATGCCAATAACCTGACCCGGGCTTTGAAGGGAGATTCGAAAGCACAGGGAAACTGGGGAGAAATGATTCTGGAATCAATTCTCGAAAACTCGGGGTTGAGAGAAGGGGAGGAATATTTCCGTCAGGAGTTTCTGAAAGACGAGAACGGAGAACCTTTGCGTAATGAGAACGGACAACGTATGCAGCCTGATGTGCTGGTGGTATATCCGGATAACCGTCAGGTGATTATTGACTCGAAAGTTTCTCTCACCGCTTATGTAAATTATATAGGCAGTACGGACAAGGCAGAACAGGAGCAATACTTGAAAGCACATCTGGCTTCTGTAAAGGCGCATATTGATGAATTGAGCCGGAAAGATTATTCTAAATACAATGTATCTTCATTGGATTTTGTCATGATGTTTATCCCGAACGAGCCGGCGTATGTACTGGCTTTGCAGAGCGATGCCAACCTGTGGAATTATGCGTATCAGAAGAAGGTGGTACTGATGAGTCCGACAAATCTGATTGCTGCGCTGCGCCTGGCACTCGACTTGTGGAAGCGGGAATATCAGGAGAAGAATATTCAGGATATTGTGAAGCGTGGTACGGCTTTGTATGAAAAACTGGTGGGTTTCACCGATACGTTTGAGAAGATAGGGGATACATTGAAGACAGCTTCTTCGGCTTACGAGAATGCCTTGGGACAATTGGTTACCGGAAAGGGAAATGTTATCCGTCAGGCAGAGATGCTGAAGGGACTGGGTATTACTCCGAAGAAGAAATTTTCTGCACGTTTACAAGGAAAACTGGCAGAGGAAAGTGAGGAAGATGCTTCAGAACCGCTACTTCCTGCGTCTGATGAGCAGACAGAATAGTAGGAAATAATTGTTTTTCTTTTCATAAGATAGGATACGGCTCGGCATAGTTCAAACTTGAAAACTTCGTTTTCCATTTGCCTCTGCGCTCGCCTTTCGCTATCTTTGCACCTCATTATTAAAAACAAGCGTAAAAAGAAATATGGTATCAGTAGATGGACTTACCGTCGAGTTTGGCGGAACAACCTTATTCAGCGACATTAGTTTTCAAATCAACGAGAAAGACCGCATTGCCCTGATGGGAAAGAACGGAGCAGGTAAGTCTACCTTGCTGAAGATTCTGGCAGGGGTGCGTCAGCCTTCACGTGGAAAGGTAACGGCTCCGAAGGATTGTGTCATAGCTTATCTTCCACAGCATCTGATGACAGAAGACGGACGTACGGTGTTCGAAGAGGCTTCGCAGGCTTTCGCGCATTTGCGGGAGATGGAAGAGGAAATTGAACGCATGAACAACGAATTGGCTACGCGTACCGACTATGAAAGCGACTCGTATATGGCGCTTATCGAAAAGGTGGCGGCTATGAGCGAGAAGTTTTATGCCATCGACATGACTCACTTTGAAGAGGATGTAGAGAAGGCATTGCTGGGATTGGGTTTTGTGCGCGAAGATTTCAACCGTCCGACCAGCGATTTCAGCGGGGGATGGCGCATGCGTATCGAGTTGGCCAAACTGTTGTTGCAGAATCCGGATGTATTGTTGCTGGACGAGCCTACCAACCACTTGGATATCGAGTCTATCGGCTGGCTGGAAGAATTCCTTATCAACAGTGCCAAGGCAGTGGTGGTTATCAGTCACGACCGTAAGTTTGTAGATAATATTACGACACGTACCATCGAAGTGACAATGGGACGTATCTATGATTATAAGGTGAATTATTCGCAGTATCTGGTATTGCGCAAAGAGCGTCGCGAACAGCAGATGAAGCAGTATGAGGAACAGCAGAAGATGATTCAGGAAACGAAGGATTTCATCGAACGCTTTAAAGGTACATACAGTAAGACGCTTCAGGTACAGAGCCGTGTTAAGATGCTGGAGAAACTGGAACTGGTAGAAGTGGACGAAGAGGATACTTCGGCTTTGCGTCTGAAATTCCCTCCTTCGCCGCGTAGTGGAACGTATCCGGTGATTATGGAAGGTGTTGGTAAGAGTTATGGAGATCATGTAGTGTTCCAGAATGCAACGCTGACCATTGAGCGTGGAGATAAAGTGGCTTTCGTAGGAAAGAACGGTGAGGGTAAGTCTACGCTGGTGAAGTGTATCATGAACGAGATAGAGCATGAAGGTACACTGACTTTGGGACATAATGTACAGATAGGGTATTTTGCGCAGAACCAGGCTTCGCTGTTGGATGAGAATCTGACGGTATTCCAGACTATAGATGATGTGGCAAAAGGAGAAATCCGCAACAAGATACGCGATTTGCTGGGGGCGTTTATGTTTGGCAGTCCGGAGGCTTCCATGAAGAAAGTGAAAGTGCTTTCGGGAGGTGAACGTACGCGTCTGGCCATGATTAAGTTATTGTTGGAACCGGTCAACTTGCTGATTTTGGACGAGCCTACCAACCATCTTGACATGAAGACCAAGGATATTCTGAAGCAGGCACTGATGGATTTCGACGGAACGCTGATTGTGGTATCACACGACCGTGACTTCCTTGACGGACTGGTGACAAAGGTGTATGAGTTTGGCAACAAACGTGTGAAAGAACATCTTTGTGGCATTTATGAGTTCCTTGAAACCAAGAAGATGGAAAGTTTGCAGGAACTGGAACGGAAGAAATAAAGGAAAGAAAACGGACGGTTGACGGGTGAATAATCCGAAAGATTGGTTCGAGATAAGAATAGATATAGAAAGTGCCTCTTTGGGTGGAATGTTACTACCCGAAGAAGCACTTTTTTAATGGTATATTTATTGAGCCTGTGGAACGCTCTTGTTTTCCGATATGATAAGCAGTTTGTCGCCGGCATGCAGTTCGGCTTGTCCGTTAGGAATCAGAAACTCATTGCCTCGTTTGATGAGCATGACCAATGTACCTTGCGGAATATGCATATCGGCCAGACGGTTGCCGGATTTCAGCAATTCGGGGGTCAGTATTATTTCGTGCAGCTGAGAATCGATTTCATCGGGCAGTTCAATACCGAAATCATTTCCTTCTTTTTCTTGCGGAAGATCAAGCTTCAGCCATTTGGCTACTTTGGCTATAGTCATACCTTGCAGAACCAGCGACAACAGAGTGATGAAAAATACAATGTTGAACAACTGGTTGGAGCCGGGTATCTGAGCGATGACCGGATAAGTGGCAAAGATAATGGGAACAGCACCTCGCAATCCTACCCACGATACAAACAGACGGGCTTTGTGACTGATGTGGCGGAAGGGAAGAAGACACGCAAAGATACTGACCGGACGGGCTATCACAATCATAAAGAGTCCGATAAGCAAGGCAACACCGGCAACATCGAGTAACTCGTGTGGGTTGACCAGTAATCCTAAGGTAAGGAACATGATTATCTGGAAAAGCCATGTCAGTCCGTCCATAAAGGTATTTATGTCTTTACGGAAGGCAAGTTTGGCATTTCCTACTACTACTCCCAAGATGTATACAGCCAGATAACCGTTTCCCTTTACAAAGTCGGTCAGAGTAAAGGTTATGAAGATGAGGCTTAACAGCAGGATGGGATACAGAGAGCTGTTGGAAAGGTTGATCTTATTAATCATCCAGATGGCAAACCGCCCGAATGCATAGCCTATAATTCCTCCAAATACAAACTGTGTAAACAGGCCTTGTCCGATGTGCCAGGCGCTAAGCTCGCTACCGCTACTGATAACTTCTATCAGTACGATGGTAAGCATATAGGCCATAGGGTCGTTACTTCCGCTCTCCAGTTCCAGCATAGGACGGAGATTTTCCTTTAAGTTCATTCGCTGGGAACGGAGCAGATTGAATACGGAAGCCGAGTCGGTCGACGACATGGTAGCTGCCAACAGCAGAGAAACCATAAAGGTCAGCTCAATGTTGGTTCTGTTCCATTCGGATATATAGAAAATGAATGTACCGGTAAGCAGGGTGGTAAGCAGAACGCCTACGGTAGAAAGCAGAATACCTTGTACCATTACCGGACGCACTTCTTGCAGTTTGGTATCCATTCCTCCTGTAAACAGGATGATGCTCAAGGCTACCATCCCTACAAACTGTGCATCAGAAGCACTGTTGAACTGGATGCCCAGTCCGTCGCTTCCGAAAAGCATACCGACGAGCAGGAATAATAACAAGGTAGGAATCCCGAAGCGGTACCCTGTTTTGCTGATAAGGATACTGCAAAAGATAAGAATCGATCCGATAAGTAAAATGTTTTCTGCTGTAATCATAATCAATTATTTGTGTTTAGGTAGAATTACTTTTTGTGTTAACAAATGAAACTTGAGTCTTGTTCAATGCAGGTGTGTATCTCTTCTGTTAGGAACAACTACAGGCCATATAGGAGTTTTCCGGAAATGGCTTTTGTAGTACCGCCACTACTTACAAGTGAGTACTGGAGTTTTTCCTTGTGAGTACTGGACTTTTTTCAAGTGATGAGTACACTACTCACTTGTAAGTACTGCATGAGGAGTATTTTCTGTCATCGGATGGTTTCCTTTTTTCTTCCTGAGGTAAACTGATAAAGGAACAAGTCTCACTGAATTTTAGCGGCAGGCAATTTCCTTCAGTAGTTCCTCAAAAGACTGAAACTGACAGGTGGTGTGATTTACGTCTGTATACTTGATATCGTATGGAGAATGGATTTCCAAAGCCGGAAAGGTTTTTTCTTCCGTTTGCGGCATACAAAGATAACCATTGCGGTTCAGCGCATTTTCTGTCCAGTGGCGTAAGGTTTCGTTTTCAGCCTTAAGGTAGATTCTTTTTTCTCCTTTCACTGTAGGAGAGTAGATACCGTGCATCAGGTCGAAACGGATGTCTTCGTGGGGGAAAAGACTATCCATCCGATTATGTAAAATCAAATCTTCAGTTACTCCGCACTGTAAGCCTTCTTCGCGTGTCAACAACCACAGGCGGTCGGATAAAACAAGAGCCTGCTCAATGTCGTGGGTAGAGAGAAGGATGGCTTTTTTTTCTTCCGAAGCTAGACGATGAAGCAGAGTCATAATCTCAATGCGGCTGACCACATCGAGGAAAGCAGTTGGTTCATCGAGTAGGATCAGTGGACATTCCTGTACCAATGCTTTGGCAATCATGACTTTCTGTCGTTCTCCGTCCGAGAGTTCGGCTGTATAGCATTGTGCCTTGTGGGCTATTCCTACAGCATGAAGCGCATGATGAACCAACTCCTTATCTTCCTGACGCAATCTTCCGAAGAAACCGGTATGAGGTTGGCGTCCTAAGGCAACCAGTTCGTATACTGTAAGTCCTCCGGCTTGTGTCTTGTCTGTCAGCACTACACCGATGGTGCGCGAACGTTCTCGCTCGCTATATTCGGATAGAGGTTTTCCCAAGAGATGAAGATGTCCCGATAAAGCCGGCTGTGCGGCAGCAAGCGTACGGAGTAAGGTCGACTTTCCGGCTCCATTGGCTCCTAAAAGACAAGTCAGCTCACCTTGCCGAAGCTGGAAATTCAGTCGGCTATGTATTGTTTGCTCTTGTTTTCCGTGTCGATATCCGATACTTACATCTTTTCCTTCGATGACAATCTCTGTTTGCTTCATTAGTTAAAGTATTGAATCTTCCGTTGGTTAATAATGACATAGATAATGACAGGTGCTCCGAGAATGGGAGTTACTGCATTGAGGGGAATGATGCCGGCATCTCCGGGCAGGATGCAGATAAGATTGCAGAGCAGGGCAATGGCACTACCTGTAAGCAGGGTGACGGGCATCAGTGAATTGTGGTTGGAAGTGCCGAGCATCAGCCGGGTGATATGGGGAACCGCCAGTCCGATGAAAGAGATGGGCCCGCAAAAAGCTGTGGTAGTCGCTGTCAGCAAACCGGTAGCAATGAGCAGCAGACTACGGATGCGGCGGATATTGATACCTAGGTTTTCTGCGTACCGTGTACCCAAAAGCAGGGCATTGAGGGGCTTGATAAGCAGAATGGCAATGAGAAGTCCTGCCACTATGCAGAGTGTGAAATAAGGAAGAATTTCTGAAGAAACGCCACCGAAATTTCCTAATCCCCAGATGACGAAAGACTGGATACCTTCGGCTGTAGAGAAAAAGTTCAGTAGCGAGATAACAGAAGAGGTGACGTATCCAATCATGATACCGGTGATGAGTAACATGATATTGTTTTTGATGAGAGTAGACAGGAAGATAATAAGTGCCATGATGACAATGGCTCCGATAAAGGCACTGGCTATGACAGATAGAAATCCGGACAAAGCAAAGGTGCCGGCAGTAATGCTTCCTCCTCCGGTGAGCATAATCAAGGCTACACCAAGGCTGGACCCGGAACTGATTCCTAAGATGGATGAGTCTGCCAGAGGGTTATTGAAGACTGTCTGTAGCATTAGGCCTGAGGCGGAAAGAGCGGCTCCGCAAAGTAGGGCGGTAATGCTTTGTGGAAAGCGGGACTCCCAAATGATAAAATTCCAACTGGCTTTCTCTGAGGTTTCTCCCGACAGGATTCGTAGTACCTCGCTGAAGGGAATGTCGACAGAACCGAATATTAAATTGGCAAAAAGTAGCAATACAATCACGACAGACAATGCGATGCCGTAAGTATATCCTTTATGGTTTAAGGGGTATACGTTCATAGGTCTATTCGTTGAGTGAGTGGAAATAGCGTGACTGGTAGTCTGGCAATAATTCTGGATGGAAGATTTTTACGAAGTCTTTCAACAGATATTCCGGATGAAAAGGAGATTCTTCGTAGAAACGGATGTAGTGGGTGTTGCATCCGTAAATCTGACGGTTTTTAAAGGCTTCGAATTGTGCATATAATACATCTTCTTTTTTTAGCTCTGTATAGGTCTTGTCTTTATCCTGATTGTATTTGATGAGCCAGAAATCAGCATCTTGTGCCTTGTCAAGAACGACTTCAGCCGACAAAGCTACCGATCCGCTTTGTGGCAGTTGGGAGAAAACATAGCGTGCACCGGCATCAGCAAAGAACCGGCTGGTTGTACTGTTGCCTCCTGCTACATACCATGTAGAACCGATTTTCAGTTCGCTGAATACGGAAGGACGTTCTGATAAGGAGGAAGTCTTTGATTTTATATCGGAATATTCTTTTTCTACTTGAGCAAATAACGAATCGGTTTTGTGCTCACATCCGTAAAGAAGGCCGAAAAAGCGCATCCATTCTGCCCGCCCCAGTGGTGATGTTTCCATGTAGTCGGCACATTCGATGATAGGTATATTCAGTTTTTCTATCCGTCCGTATCCGTTGCTGTTTTCGTAAGGGGAAAGAAGGATGGCATCCGGATGCATGTCGATAATCTTTTCGATATCCGGACTCATACTGTTTCCTGCATCGGTGATTTTCCCGCTTCGGCAGCCTTCTTGGATAGAGGGTATACTTATATAGGAAAGATCGCATACACCTTTTATCTGATTGACGGCTTCCAGTTCGTCTAACAGGCTGCAATGAACAGAAGAATAGACGAGGGAACGTGAGAGTGGAACTTGTACAAGGGTACCTTGAGGGAGTGAACTAGGCTGAGGTTTCGACTTATCAGTCAGAATGTAAGTGCGTAAGACTTTAGTTGTATCCCACGGATTCCGAAGAGTGGCAAGGGTATAGTCGTTGTACTTGACGATACATAGGTTTTTGGCATATTTCAGTGTCAGAGTATCTCCTTCTGATTTCGGAGAACTGGATTGTTTCCGAGCTCCGCAGGCAGAAAGTAGAAGACATAAAATCAGGTAAAGGGGAAAAATTGTATGTTTCATGGTTATAAATGGCTTGAATTAATTGAATATGAAATAACCTGCAGCACCACAGATTACAATGAGTAAAATGGGGTTGACCTTGTAGCGGTAGGAGGCTAAAAATGCTCCTGCAAATAAAATGCAACTGATTATAATTTGTCTGGTATCTGTTCCGAAGTTCTCACCATTCATTAATACAAGAGCGGCTGCAGCCAGCAATCCGACTACACCAGGACGAAGTCCGCTGAAGACAGAAGCGATAATCGGATGTTTTTGGTATTTTAAAAAGAATTTGCTGATAGTTATCATTAAAATAAAAGAGGGGAGTACTACTGCACAGGTGGCCAACACGGAGCCTAATACTCCTATGGCGTGCGAATAACCGGCATTGACTACTGCACTATATCCTACATAAGTGGCCGAATTGATACCGATAGGACCGGGAGTCATCTGACTGATGGCTATGATGTCTGTAAACTCGGAAGTAGAAAGCCATTCGTAACGGGTTACCACTTCTCCCTGAATCATGGAAAGCATGGCGTATCCTCCACCGAATCCGAACAGGCCTATTTTAAAGAATGTATAAAACAGTTGTAAGAAAATCATTTTATTTTTCCTCCTTTAGTTGATTTTGTTTATTTCTCTGGAAACGTCCGTATAAGTATCCTCCCAATCCGCTAAGTATAATAATGTATATAGGGGAGAAATCAAGCAGCCAGATAAGTAGGGCAGAAACAACCGGTATCCATAAATTATATCGGTTGATACGGGCTGATTTGGCCATTTTGAAGGTGGGAACAGCTATTAAGGCTACCACAGCAGGACGGATCCCTTTAAAAATACTCTCTACTGCCGAGTTGTCTTTCATCTGCTGGAAGAATAAAGCAATAGCCAGAATAATGAAAAAAGAAGGTAGGATTGTTCCTAATGCCATCCAAAAAGCTCCCCAGAATTTTCGTAGTTTATAACCGATGAAGATGGCTATGTTGACAGCAAAAATACCGGGCACCGTTTGGGCTAAAGCCATTAAGTCGAGGAAATCACTTTGTGAAATCCATTTTCGTTTATTTACAAGTTCTGTCTCTATCAAAGGGACCATTGCGTATCCTCCTCCGATGGTAAAAATACCAATGCGGAAGAAGATGAGGAATGATTTAATGTAAAAATTCATAATCAGTTATTCTGTTTCATATATGTGCTGGGAGGAACCCCATAAAATTTTTTAAATACATCGGTGAAGTATTTGGGATCAGAAACTCCTACCATTTCTGCTACTTCTGTCACGGAGTATTGCTTGCTTTTCAGTAAAATTGCAGCTTCTTTCATTCGGATGTTTCGGATGAAGTCGGCAGGGGGAATACCTGTCAACGCTTTCATCTTGTTATAGAAGCTGGTACGGCTCATATTCATGGACGCACAAAGTATGTCTACATTCAGTTCTGAACTTAATTTTTCTTTGACCAAGGCTGTGACTTTTTGCATAAACTCATCATCCAGATTAGATAATTGAGGAAATTCCGTTTCGTTCTCTGTTTCTGTTACGGATGGGTTTACTTGTTGGAAACGAGTACGAATAAGTTCTCTGTTTTCAAGCACATTACTGATATTTGCTTTCAGCACGGTAAGGTCGAATGGTTTTACAATGTACATATCGGCCTTTGTTTCCAATCCTCGTAAAATATGTTCCCGGTCTCCTAATGCTGTGAGCAGGATAATGGGGATATGGCTGGTTTCAATATTGCTTTTAATTATTTTGCAGAGTTCTTCTCCGCTCATGACAGGCATCATCACATCTGAAAGGATAAGATCTGGTTGTTCTTTCTTTATCTTTTCTATGGCTTCTTGGCCATTTTCGGCTCCTGTAACACGATATTGGGCAGACAAACTTTGCAATAAGAAAGAGCGCAGACTGTTATTATCTTCCACAATCATAATAAGTGGAGCTTCTGAATTTTCTTTTTCAGTGATAATAGGGTCTATGTTTTCTTGTAACAATAAGGCGCTTGACACATCCTGCGGAAGTGAATCACTCTTGTATTGATAATTGTTGCTTTTGATAGGGAAAGTCAGTTGGAAAGAAGAGCCAACATTTTCTGTGCTATTGAAACTGATTTTTCCTTCATGATTTTTAATAAGCCGATAGGTCAACAGCATTCCTACCCCCGAACCGGTAATCAGCTGATTCGTGGCATTGCTTCCTCTGAACAGAAATTTGAATAATTTTTTCTGATCTTGCTTGGGAATGCCAATGCCGGTATCTGTTACAACGACGGTCCAGTTGTTTTTAGTGTGAGAAGCTTCTACCGTAACACTGCCTCCCGAAGGTGTGTATTTTAATGCATTGCTGAGCAGATTGCGCAGAATAGAATCCATTTTATTGCAGTCAATCCACACATCGAGGTGCTCAAAATTACTTTTATATTGTAGGTTAAGCCCCTTTTGTTTGGCGTAGTTTTCAAATTGAAGAAGATAAGTATGCAAATATTGATTAAGTTCCTGCTTGCTGACTATAACACTGGAACTGTATAACTCTTCTTTTTGAAAATTCATCAAATTATTAGCCAGGTTGGATAGGTTATCGGTATTTTGCATGGCTAGATTGATGTTAACTAATCCCTGTTCCGACAATTGCTCATTTTTAAGAATTTCTCCCAATGGAGCTTTTATCAATGTCAGTGGAGTGCGTATGTCATGGGCTGTATGAACAAAAAAGTTGATTTTTTCCTGAGATGTTTTTCGTTCTCTTTTTATAATTTGATAGCGCATGATGCCGTATGCAATACCAATGAGCAGTAATGCATAAATCAGAAAAGCCCAAAATGTGAACCAGAATGGACGTTCTACAATAATCTGTATGCTACGTTCTTCTAACACTTGGTTGTTATCCAGTAGGATGGAACGTACCTTAAGGGTATAGTTGCCGGGAGAAAGGTTGGTATATCGGATTATATTGTTAGTGGAAGGTTGTGTCCAATGCTCATAAAAGCCCTCTAGTTTCCAACTGTATAAAATATTGGATGGATTATCGTAATTGATAGATGACACATTGAAGGAGAATGTGTTTTGGTTGTATTCCAGTTGAATGGTAGAAGTCTCGTTCAAAGGCTTTTGTAAAGGTGAATTCTTTTCTTGAGGGTATACAGTCTGATACATGATACTCAAATTATTGAATACCATGTGTGTAGAAAAGTTACGAGGAAAAGTGATGCTGTCTGGTAAAATGATAGCTCCTTCGTTGCTTCCAAAAATCAGATATCCGTTATTCGTATGTACAGCTGCATTTTGGTTGAAATTAGCTGATAGTAAACCTTGTTCTTTTGTCCAGTTGATGAATAAATTTTCTTTTGTATCGAACTGCGACAGTCCGTTTTCTGTTCCTAGAATCAGATTTCCCTGTTTGTTCGGAATAATGCAATAGATATTATTGGTAATCAATCCACTATTATCTTGATAGTAGTGGATATGTGTATTTTGTTTATTATCGAAGATAAATAATCCGTTTCCATAGGTACCGATATAGGTTTTACTGCCATCATTGGTTTGATAGATACAGTTGACGCATCCGGTATTAGGAAGATTGTCGTAGGTTATAAATTCTTTTTTCAACTTATCAAAAATATAGAGTCCGTTGATAGTTCCTATCCAAAGTGATTGTTCGTCTCTATCTTTGATGCAAGTAATAGGGTAAGCTGTATTGTACCGATTGCTTTCCTTGGTTTGTAAGTTATAAGAACGCAAGCTGTAGAATCCTCCACTCCAGATTGTGTTACATTGGTCGCGGTGAATGCTGCGTATATATTTGTCGGGAGTTTCTCCTTTGGTAACTGCCGGCTGAAATGAGAATGTTACTTTTCCGGTTCGTTTATTGATTTGGTAAGTTCCCGACATGTATCCTCCAGCGACAATAATTCCTGGCTCCAGTTCACACAGGGATATAAAGATACGATTATCATTGGGGGTATCCTTACTGGATGGTGCGAGGTAGTTTTTCCATTTCTTTTCACTGACGTCGAAGCAGCTGATGCCGTTACTTGTAGCGTACCATGTATCTCCCTCAGAGTCTTGTAAAATTGCATTTATTCTATCGTCGATAAGAGAGTTTTGGTTTGTTCTTGATTCTTTTATCCATTCGTAGCCAGGATATTTTTCAGAATATACGGTAATGCCTGTAGGATAAATAACATTCCATATGCGGTGAGCTTTATCAATGTAAATATCTTTGATAATGCTTCCGTTCATTTTATTAGGCTTTTCGTAATCTTCTTTTAAGAAGTGTTCAAGCTGGTGAGTCTTCAGATTTAATTTATAGACTCCATCTCCGTCTGTGGCTATCAACACTTCGTATGGGGTTTTATATGGCTTAATGGTGTTGATGCCTACATCTTTTAGTGTGTTTTCTAATTTGCAGATTTTATTTTCGTGTGGTGTATAGACGTATAAACCATTCATCAGAGTACTGATAATTAGTTTGTCGGTATTCTGATGATAGTAGATGTAATTGATCAGGCGCATATTGCCTATATCCACATTTTCTATTTTGGTTACTGTCTTCTGATCGGAAAAAGTAATCCTATATATAGTCTTATTGGTCGCAAAATAGAATATACCCTTTTGGGCTTCGGTTATACCCATGATATTTTCTTTTATATTTTCCGATAAAATTTGCGACTTCTTAGTCTTTGTATGGAATCGGATTATATTATTTCCACAGCAAAACCAGATATAATCCTTTTTATCAAAATAAACTGTTGATATAGGAGTTTGTTTTAGGTGAGGATATTGATCGTGTAAATCGAAGACTAATTGAAAAGAGTCTTTGAGTGCATTAAAACGGAATACATAGCCGTCTTTTCCGTACTCCCAAAGGATACTGTCCGAATCTATATGGAGGGTATTGAGATCCGGATAGAAATTCATGACCCTTTTAGAACTCTGTAGTTTATAGTGGTAGAATTGTTTTCCGTCATATCGGTCTATTCCCTTGTGAGTCAAAATCCACATATATTCTTGTGGATCTTGTTGTATGGATAATACCCGCCGGCTGCTCAATCCGTTTTCCATTTCAATATATTGAAAGATTTGTGCGCGTAGGGGTAGTAATGTCAGTAGAAAATATATAGTTATAAAAAATTTTTGCATAACATCTTATATCATAAGCACATTATGCAAATGTCGGAAAAATCAGTGGGCTATCAAAATAATTTAGACTTTATTACACTTATATTCGGTCGGCTTCTATGTAACCGTGCATTACGGCATAAATAGCCAGTCCGGCAATGGATTTAATACCTAATTTGGCTGTAATGTTTTTGCGGTGGGTTATGACGGTGGTCTGCCCGATATTCAGTTTTTCTGCTATTTCTTTATTGATAAATCCTTTGGTCAACAGAATTAGCACTTCTATCTCCCGGGGGGATAATTCGTGTTCTTCTGCTGGAGATGCAGAGGAATGGGGGTGTTGAGAGGAGTTATGTCCATGGGTATGCAATTGCATAAGAGATAGAATCAGTTGCTCTCTGGGGAGACTGATATTCAGATTGGGAATGTTGTTTTTGAGTAGAGGGTGTTCGTTGGTGGATAATACAATTGCTTTGGGAAAGCGTTCAAGGAAGAAAGAGGTATGCTCAAAATATATGTGAATAGACACAAAATAATGAGCATACATATCGGGAGTATCATCTATCAAAGCTGCAAAGCTTGGAAACACACGGATGATAGCATCAGGAATCAACTCTTCCAGAATGGTCTGTAGTCCTAATGCTGTCAGTGTGTTCGGCTCGATTATTGCTATTTCGGGAGTCTTGTTTATCATAAGTTTAACTTAAATATGCTGCAACGGCTTCTGCGCAACGTTCTCCATCAATACCTGCTGAGACTATACCACCTGCGTAACCTGCTCCTTCACCGCAAGGGAATAAACCTTCGATTGTCACATGCTGTAAGGTCTCATTATCACGTATAATACGTATAGGGGCAGAAGTGCGTGTTTCTACGGCAATCATAACTGCTTCGTTGGTTAGAAATCCTCTTGAACTTTTTCCAAAAAGTTGGAAACCTTTGCTCAGACGTTCGCTGATGAAAGGGGGCATCCAAAAGTGTAAAGGAGAAGAAACCAGTCCGGGACTGTACGAACTCTTAGGAAGATCGTAGCTCAGTTTTTTTTGAGTAAAGTCTACCATTCGTTGTGAAGGGGCTGTTTGGCGCATATTGCCTTGTTGCCAGCATAGTTGTTCCAATTGTTCCTGGAATCGCATGATAGACAAAACATGAAGATTATCTTTTTCTTGTTTGCCGGATGCTTGGATAAGGGCTTCTGTTTGTGCCAGTTCGGAACCGGGTATCAGTTCTCCAGGTGTCAGTTGAAGGTCGGGGTGGAGCAGATCTTCAGGGCGAATTTCTACTACCATGCCAGAGTTACTCCATTTTGTACCACGGTTGCTGGGGCTCATTCCGTTTACTACCAATTGGTGCGGACCGCTGGCTGCCGGAACAACGAAACCTCCCGGACACATACAGAAACTGTATACCCCTCTGCCGTCTACTTGTTGTACAAAACTGTATTCGGCTGCTGGCAAATATTTTCCTCTTCCGTTTTTATTATGGTATTGTATTTGGTCTATTAAAGCAGATGGATGCTCCAAACGAACTCCGACTGCAATTCCTTTGCTTTCAATAGGTACTTGGTGGGAGTATAACCAGCGGTATACGTCTCTTGCCGAGTGACCTGTAGCGAGAATTACGGGACCTTTAAAGATTTGTCCTGTATGGGTTTCAATTCCTATAATTTTATTGTGTTCTATAATCAGAGCATCCATTCGGGTCTGGAAATGTACTTCACCTCCGCAAGCAAGAATAGTGTTGCGCATATTTTCGATGACGCGGGGCAATTTATCTGTTCCGATATGAGGATGTGCGTCTACCAGAATAGAGGTACTTGCTCCGTGTTGGCAGAATACATTTAATATCTTGTCGACATTTCCACGTTTTTTACTGCGGGTATAGAGTTTCCCGTCAGAGTATGCACCAGCTCCTCCTTCTCCAAAACTGTAGTTAGATTCGGAGTCTACTTTATGCTCGCGGCTGATTCTTGCAAGGTCTTCTTTTCGGTCGCGTACATTTTTTCCTCGTTCAACAACGATGGGGCGCAGACCAAGTTCTATCAGTTTAAGGGCTGCAAAGAGACCTCCCGGGCCTGCTCCTACAACAATGACGGATGGCTTGTCTGATACATTTTTATATTCTGTAGGAATATACTCTGTTTCGGTTGGTTCTTCGTTGATGAACACACGAATCTTCAGATTGATAAAGATTGTACGTTGGCGGGCATCAATGCTTCGCTTCAATATGCGTATAGCATGGATGGTGCGTATATCGATGCCTTTCTCCCGACCGATATATTGTTTTAACGATTGCTCGTTTGCTGCCTGTTCTGGCAGTACTCTTATTTGGTATTCGTTTATCATATTTGAGATGAAGTTATCCGAACAGCTGGCGGAAAGCTTCTTCTACTTTCCGGACAGGGACAAGTTCGATTTTTATTTTTTTTCTATCCAATCCTTGTAAATTGTGCTTGGGGACAAGCATACGGGTAAATCCGAGTTTTTCAGCTTCGCTGATACGTTGTTCAATACGGTTGACCGGACGTATTTCTCCACTTAATCCTACTTCTCCTGCCATGCACACTCCAGCTTCTATTTCAGTGTCCATATTGCTGGACAAGATGGCACTGATGACTGCCAGGTCGATAGCCGGATCGTTTACCTTTAGTCCTCCTGCTATATTCAGAAATACATCTTTCTGGGCCAGTTTGAAACCTACTCTTTTTTCGAGTACAGCCAGAAGCATGTTCATGCGGCGCAGATCGAATCCGGTCGCCGAGCGTTGAGGCATTCCGTAGGCGGCAGTGCTCACCAGGGCTTGTACTTCGATGAGGAAAGGACGGATGCCTTCTACTGCGCAGGCAATGGCGACTCCGCTCATTCCTTCATGATCTTGAGTAAGTAATAGTTCGGAAGGATTGCTTACCTGACGTAATCCATCTTGTCGCATTTCGTAGATACCTAATTCGGCCGTACTTCCGAAGCGGTTTTTGATACTTCGCAAAATGCGGTACATATAATGTTGGTCACCTTCAAACTGGAGAACAGTATCTACAATGTGTTCCAAAACTTTAGGGCCGGCAATGCTTCCTTCTTTATTAATATGTCCGATTAGTATGACAGGAGTTCCTGTCTCTTTTGCGAATTTAAGGATAGAGGCTGAGCATTCACGTACTTGTACAATGCTGCCTGGAGAAGAATCAATGCTTTCCGTTGAAATAGTTTGTATGGAGTCGATGATAACTAGGTCGGGTGCAGTGTTCTTTATATGAGTGAAGATTTGTTCCAAAGAGGTTTCACATGCAATTTGAAGATGATTTTCTTCGGGGTGTGGAATGCGGTCTGCACGCAGTTTGAGTTGGCGGGCGCTTTCTTCTCCCGAGATATAAAGTATCTTTTTGTCTTTTAAACGTAAAACCGTTTGTAAGACAAGGGTAGATTTTCCTATACCGGGTTCTCCGCCAATCAAAGTTAGTGAACCTTGCACTAGTCCTCCACCCAATACGCGATTGAGCTCTTCATCGTACATGTTGATACGCTGTTCATCGCTCGATACAATTTCTTTCAGATACTGTGGCTTTGAGTGAACGGATTCTATACCACGTGCTACATGTTTGGCTACGGGTGTCTCTTTGCGTACAACTTCTTCTACAAAAGTATTCCATTGTCCACATGCAGGACATTTACCAGCCCATTTAGGGGATTCTTGTCCGCAATTAGTACAGATATAGATTGTTTTTTCTTTTGCCATAAAGCGTAGGGACGAATAGAAATTATGTTAGTCTATAGATTTACAAAGGTAGATATTTATCAGAATTAATAAGGTAGGTGATGAGAAAAAAGTGAAGTTTGATTGTTGTTTTGTGTTTTCTTATTGTGGGATTGGGAATTTTTGTGGATTGATTGCTTGAGGGGCATGTGAAGACAGCCGGAATGTATCGATGAAAAGTATGAATGTACTATAATTGATGGTAAATCGGGGTCTTTGTTGGCTTAAAAAACGCGACTTGTCGCGTTGGCTGATGCGACAAGTCACGTAAGGCAACGATACAAGTATCGATAGCTCACGCGACAAGTCACGTTTTTTGGGGGTATTATTGGGGTTAAATTTTACTCCGAATAATTCTTCCGGATGCTGTTTTCCGGTTGAAGACACAGA
>UQPQ01000039.1 GCA_900542985.1 uncultured Bacteroides sp. | reverse complement strand
GCACGTGATTTGTAATCTCGGGGTCGTTGGTTCGAATCCGACAAGAGGCTCAAAGCTCAGAATTCATAAAGAATTTTGAGCTTTTTTCGTATATCCCTATGTGTACTCCGGACTTCTTAAATAAAGAAAACGGAGTACGTGCATTTCCTTTAAAGTTTGATAGAAGTATGCAGACTTTCCGACGCAGGAAACAAACTGTATCCGTCGTCGTTGATTGCGCGGCCGACGGTGTCGTCTGTCCGTCCGACGACGTCGTCTGTACAATCAACGACGTCGGTTATACGCTGGCATTGTTATATCTTTTTGAAGTTTCATTTTCATTTTCGGTTATATTCAAAGATTTTGAAATCATTTCAGATTCTTTTCAGATTTGAAGTCTACTTTTATCTCATCAATCATTAAAATGAAATTATTATGAAGACTTTTTTATCGTTATGGACTGTTTTGTTTGCTGTGATGTTGGGCCTGGCATCTTGTAATAAAAATGACATGCCGGAGGCTCCTCCGGGAACCGTCGATCCTTCGACACTTCCAGCTGCTGTGTTGCAGGAGTTTGACGCCCGTTATCCTGGAGCGACCGATGTATCGTGGAGTATAAAGAATGACTATGCCGTAGCACATTTTTATTGGGACAGCGCTCGTTCGGACTCCCGTGCGCGTAATCATACGGCTTGGTTTACGATGAGAGGAGAGTGGGGGATGACTGAAACAGAAATACCTTTTGCCTTATTGTCAACTCTGGCACCGAAGGTATACGAAGCCTTTAGCGCAAGTACATACGGACAGGCTTCTTCGGGTTGGATGACTGATGATGAAGTAGATGTGCTGTTGCGTGGAGAAGGAACTGAGAAACTATATGTGATTGAAGTAAGCAAGAAAGAAGCAGGAAAAGAAACAGATGTAGATCTTTATTATACAGAGGGTGGGGTACTTGTAAAAGAAATTATAGATGCTGATGATAATCAGGATTACGATGAGTATCTTCCCCAAAAACCGGCCGGAAATATTGAAGCTTGGTTGAAACAGAAATTCACGGCTTATACGGTAGTGGAAATTGAAAACGAGGATGGCAGAACAGAGGTGGAGGTAATAGCAAAAGGACGTAAACATGAAGTCTTGTTTGATGCTTCCCAGAACTGGCTTTCTGTCAAGACGGATTTATATGCGATGGATGCCAATAATGCAGAATGGGTGCCTGCCAATATTGTAGAAGCTTTGCAGAAAGAAAGTTATGAGGTAAGCAATATTAAGGAAATAGAACGTTATGAGGTAAACAAGTCTGGCAATGAATATGTATATTTCTGCTTCGAAATGAGAAGTGGAAGAGATGAGGTGGATGTATATGTAGATGAGACTGGTATTATATCACGTCCGTCGGTGGGCGGCGAAGGAGTGACTGTAGAAGGTGGTATCACTGAATTCCTGGCACAGAAATATCCGGGTGCGGTAGTTGTGGACAAAGATTATGACGACGGATATCTGGAGATAGACATTCGCCATGATAATATCATAAAAGAAGTAAAGTTCAATGGTCGTAACGAATGGATAAAGACTACTTGGGAATTGCGTTATGCTGCATTGCCGGAAGCTATTAGACAAACTTTGACAAAAGAAGGATACCAGCAGGCAGATGTAGACGACATTGAAGTGACCGAAAATGCTTCGGGAGTATTATACGAAGTGGAAATAGAAAAAGGGCATATTGAAAAAACATTGATTATAGATGCTCAAGGAGTTATCAAACAGCAATATTGATTAAATAAGTATAGGCTTATAGCTTATTGATTTGCCGGGTTATGTATCCCCTTCTTACCATATACCGATATGGTGGGAAGGGGATTTTTGTATGATAAATCCTGGTTCCTTTTGCTCTTTGTCAGTCGTCGTCTTTTTAGCGGGAAAACTGTGCTGAGCATAAACAGGCTATATGGCATGTAGGTTGGGAAGTCTTTTTATACGGTTGGGAATCTGTATTTACCGTTTGGGAATGATGAATGTTTGACACCGCTTGTCTCCTCTCTATTTTTGTAATTCAAAATATAAAAACATAAATGTTTAAATGAGAATCTAAAGATGAGGACTGTTTGTTTATTTGTTGGAATATGTATGCTGGTCTCTTGTGGTGGTACGGTGAAAGAGACTTCTCAGAAACAGGAGGTCAAATTTGCTTCTGTACAGACTGTTGCAGAAGAAAATGAGCGTAGTTACACTTTTCTTTCGTCTCCTTATCGTACTACGGAACTCTCGTTTAGAGTAGGAGGTCCGGTGGTGAATTTTGAAGTACAGAACGGTCAGTTTTTTAGGAAAGGAGAATTGATTGCTGCTATTGACGACCGTGATTTTTTAATTCGCAAGCAGCGGGCGGAAGCTTTGTTCAATCAGACAAAGGCAGATTTTATTCGTGTGTCCAATCTGTATGAGAAGGGGAATATTTCTGGTGCTGCATACGAGAAAGCCAAGGCCGATTATGAACGTGCTGAAGCTGATTTTAATACTGCGGAGAATGAACTGAAAGATACCCGGCTGACAGCTCCTTTTGACGGCTATGTACAAAAAATAAACATTGACAAGTATCAGGAGGTTAGTCCTTCTTTTCCGGTCGTTACTTTTATTGATCTTTCACGAATTAAGGCCGAGGCTTGTATCCCGGAAGATATGGCGGTTGGCCTTCGTGCAGCCGGACTGAAAGATTCTTCTTTTGTACAGTTCAAAGCTTTGGGCGAAAAGAAGTTTCATCCCATCGAAACGTATGTGACTCAAAGTACCTTGGAAAATAATATCTCTTATTTGTATACGGTTATATTGGATAATAAAGATTACAGTCTGTTTGGTGGAATGGCTGGCACTTTGTCTTTACGATTCCCCAAATCCGATGGTGGTTTACATTCATGTTCACTTGTGGCCATTCCCCAGACAGCTGTTTGTCACACTATAGATAAAGGAGCATTTGTCTGGGTACTGGGAAAAGATAGCAGAGTGAGGAAACAAAAAGTGGAGATAGGAAGTATGCTGTCGGGGAATAGGGTAGAAATATTATCCGGACTGAATGTCGGAGATAAGGTTGCAGTAACTCGTCTTTCCTATCTTTCGGAGAATGAAGAGGTACTTTTACAATTATAATTAGAGGGATATGGTTAGAGATATTACAAAGTTTTTTCTGAAAAACAAATCTTTGTCGTGGCTGTTGATGGCGCTTGTGCTGATAGGCGGTTCTGTAGCTTATGTAAATATGGGGAAATTAGAGGATGCCCCGTTTACTATCAAACAAGCCGTGGTAACTACTTCGTATCCTGGAGCATCTCCTATGGAAGTACAGAAACAGGTGACCGATATTCTTGAGGAATCTATTCAGTCATTAGGCGAATTGTATTATCTGAAGACTGATAACAGAGCCGGCTTGTCCAAAATAACGGTGTATGTAAAAAAGGAAATCCGTGCAGATGAAATGCAGCAGTTGTGGGACAAGTTGCGCAGAAAAGTGAGTGATGTACAAAGTAAATTGCCGGCAGGGGCAGGTCCTTCGGTCGTAAATGATGATTTTGGTGATGTATTGGGAGTATTCTATGGATTAAGTAGTGACTGCCATACTTATCGGGAACTGGAAGAACAGGCTGAGATTATTAAAAATGAACTTTTGGATGTGAAGGATGTGGCAAAGGTGGAATTGTTTGGAGTACAGAACCGGACAATTGAGGTTACTATTAATCCCACTTTACTGTCGAAGAGTGGCTTGACGGTACACGATATTATTTCGGCCTTCGATAAGCAAAATAAAATTGTGGATGCTGGAGCCATAGAGACCGATACGCATCGTTTGAGGGTAGAGGCTGTTGGGAGTTTCTTTAGTATGGAAGAAATAGAAAATCTTACTGTTGTTTCGAAGGATGGAACTTACTTTCGCTTGGGAGAGATTGCTACTTTTTCCGAAAGCTATGTACATCCGGCCAGAAGTAAGATGGCTATAAATAATATTCCGGCAGTAGGAATTGCAATTTCTACCGTTTCCGATGGAAATGTAGTGGAGATGTCTGAGTTGGTCAAGGAAACTATAGGACACTTAAAAGACAGATTACCGGAAGGATTTTATTTGGAGTCAATCTATGATCAAGGATATGAGTCGGCTGTGGCAAACGATGGCTTTGTAATGAACCTGATTATTTCTGTGTTGACGGTTATCGCGGTATTGTTGTTCTTTATCGGCTTTAAAAACGGATTTCTGATAGGGAGCGGATTGATCTTCTCTATTTTCGGAACACTTGTTTATATGAATGCTACGGGGATAGCCCTGCAGCGTATGTCGTTGGCTGCGATTATTATAGCTATGGGAATGCTGGTAGACAATGCCATTGTGGTATACGATTCGGCTTTGGTGAATATGCAGAAAGGAATGCGTAAACGAAATGCAATATTGGCTGCTGTTTCTACTACATCCATGCCTTTGTTGGGAGCAACCTTGATTGCAGTCCTGACGTTTCTTCCTGTATATTTGTCTCCTCATATTACCGGAGAGCTTTTGTCTTCATTGTTTATTGTGATTGCAGTTTCATTGTTGTTGAGCTGGGTGTTTGCTATTACGCAGAATGTCTTTTTTGTACAAGAGTTTGTGCGTCGTCCTCGTCCGGATGAGTTGAATGGAGAGTTGTTTCAGGGACGTATCTATACTCTTTTCCGCAAATTGCTGGCTGCTACAATCCGGAAAAAATATAGAGTAGTAGGATGTATGGTTGTTTTGCTGGCCTTGTCGGTCTGGGGGTTCCGTTTTATTCCACAACAGTTTATGCCTTTGTTGAATAAACAATATTTTTCTGTCGATATGTGGTTGCCCGAGGGAGTACGTATCGAAGAAACGGAAAAGCAGGTTACAGAAATGGTTGCTTATCTCAAGCAGAATTCAGAAGTAAAGCAAGTTTCTTCGTTTGTCGGACAAACTCCTCCTCGTTTTTATCTTGCCAATGCTGCTTACGGACCACAATCCAATTATGCTCAATGTCTGGTAGAAGCTGAAACTCCCGAAAAGGCTCGTGCCTTGCAGAAAATGTTGAATGAAACATTGCCTCTGAAGTTTCCGGATGCGTTGATACGCGTGAACCGTTTCGAACTGAATTCCATTCCTCAGGCTTTGATTGAAGCTCGTTTTTGCGGAGATGATCCTGCGGTACTCGATTCTCTCACCCAAATAGCTGTTGGTATTATGCGTAATAATCCTAAAGCATTGAATCCTCGCAATGAATGGGGAAATATGGCAATGAATGTACAGGCTGAATACGATCCTGTAAAAGCTGGTAAACTGAATATCGGGCGTTCGGATATGATGATGGCTGTGAAAAGTTTGTGTGATGGAGTTTCTGTGGGTGTTTACCGTGATGAGAACAAAAAAGTTCCGGTTTTGCTCCGTACTCCATTTGAAGAAGATTTTTCACAAAAATCATTGGAGGATTTGCAGGTATGGAACGGTACACGTTCTGCTCCATTGGCTCAGTTGACAGATGATATAGAACTGGGATGGGAGTATCCTTTGGTACGTACCTATAATCGTCAGTTGTCTATGGCTGCACAGTGTGATGTCAAACCGGGGCATACGATGTCTGAGGTCTTGAATGAAATAAAGGCAGAAGTTGAGCAAATACAATTGCCAGAAGGATATACCTTCTTTTGGGACTCTCAATATAAAGATCAGAAAGAGGCAATGGAAGCACTTACCAAATATTTTCCTTTGGCAATAGTCTTCTTGATTATTATTCTCGTGGCTTTGTTTGGTAACTTCAAGCAGCCGGCCATAATCTTTTTGATTCTTCCGTTGTCTCTGATTGGTATGGTTTTGGGGTTGCTCTGTACCGGTTTCGAATTTGGATTCTTCTGTATGGCGGGATGGCTTGGACTGTTGGGGATGATTATCAAAAATGTAATTGTGTTGTTGGATGAAGTCAATATACAGAGGAGTATGGGTGTTGACCCTTATCATGCCATTATTGAGGCTACAGTATCGAGAACAAGACCTGTGCTGATGGCTGCTCTTACGACTATTTTTGGAAGTATTCCTTTGCTTTTTGATGTAGTTTTCGGTGGAATGGCAGCTACTATTGTGTTTGGTCTGTCTTTTGCTACTTTACTTACCCTATTTGTAACTCCGGCATTGTATGCTATTTTTTATCAAGTAAAAAAAGAGAATATTTAAAATAAAGACTATGAGTATCAAATTTCTTTATTTCGGTCAGTGGGCAATTATTTTATTCGCTATATTTGGAGTACAAACAGCGTGTGCTCAGCAAAGTGCTTGTTTGCAGGCTTATCGTAATCGGGTAATTGACTACAATCAGGATATTAAGGCTGCTGGATATACTGTATCCTTGCAGAAGGAGAAAGAGAAATCAGCGAAAGCAGATTTTCTTCCTAAATTATCTGCTGATGGTAGCTTCAGCTATACCGGTAATCCGATGGAGTTGCAGGTTGATATACCGGAGATGAATATATCCCGTTCTTGGCAAGGTTCTGATATGAAGTATGGAGCTTCGCTGACTTTGGCGCAGCCGTTGTATCAAGGAGGATTTATCCGTGCAGGGTATGACAAGTCGAAGAAGGAGAAAGAACTGGCTGAGTACGAGCAACAACGTATTACCAATAATACTGTTTACAATGCCGATGTTTATTACTGGAATGCAGTAGCGCAGACAGAAATGGTAAAGATAGCAGAAGAGTTTAAGTCGTCTGTATCACTATTGGTAGATGTGGTCCGTCATCGGGTACAAGAGGAATATACAGACCGTAGTGATTTGCTTATGGCTGAAGTAAAGCTGAATGATGCAAATTATCGTTTGTTGCAGGCAGAGAACAGGAGAGAAGTAGCTCGGTTATCACTGAATTCTTTTGCCGGTGTGGCTCCAGACAGTGTACTTCAAACGGATTCTGCAGTGATATCTTTAAGAGAAATGGATGATAGAAATGAAACGACAGATTTAGGATTGGCTCATCGGCCTGAACTAAGGATTGCGTTAAATAAAGTCGAGATCCAGAAAGCACAGGCGAAAATGGCCAATGCCCAGTTTCTGCCACGGGTATCGGTTGGAATTGATGGAAGTTATATGTCACCGGGTTATAATTTCCGGTCTGATATGGATCCTAACTATGTGGTGTATGCTAAACTAAGTGTTCCTATCTTTGAATGGGGTAAAAGAAAAAGTACTCGTCGTGCTGGAAAATATGGAATTGATATAGCCCAGGAGAATCATCATAAAGTGGTAGATAATCTTCGGCTGGAAATAGAAACGGCTTATTATACATATTCACAATCGATAGAAAAGGTAATCTTTACAGAGAGTTCACTGCAAAAGGCTGCCGAAAGTGAATACTTGGCTATGGAGAAATACAAGGAAGGAAATATCTCTATTGTAGAAGTAATTAATGCACAACTCTATCATCAGGAAGCTAAAGTGAATTACATACAGTCAAAATTAGACGCACAGATAGCTAAGAGTGGATTTGAAAGGGCGATGGGAAGAATAGGGTATTAATAAAAAATAAATAAGATGAAGGATAAAAAGAATAGATTTGCTTTTTTGTGGAACATCTTTCTGTTTTCTGCATTGGGGTGCTTTTCGCTTTTCTTTTTAGTGCACTATACTGATATTCCTGTTCATCATCAGGAGAAATTAATGACAGCGGAAGTTTTTGCATCTGCCATTATTCTATTCAACGGCATTGGATTGAGTCTTAAATACATAGACAATTGGCTGATTCGTACATATCCTTCTTTTATACGAGATCGTAAGTTTTTGATTTTATTCTTTATCGTTTCAGCTTTCTTTCTTTTAGTTACGAATTATTTTTTGATGGTTACTATAAAATGGCTGACGGGTAGTCCACATCCGTTTATTGTGGCAGCCAAGGGGATGCGTTTGTTGTCTATTGTCTTTTTGGTAGAATTATTTATTATCGGACAGATGATGGTCAGTCAGTTCTATAAGAATATTGTCGAGATGTATAGGAGGACAAAAGATTTGGAGGAAAGTGCCATAAAGACCCGCTATATGGCTTTGCAAAGCCAGTTAAATCCTCATTTTTTATTCAATAGCCTGAATACACTGGTTGCTGAAATTGAATATGCACCGCAAAAGGCTGTTGAGTTTACCCGTAATTTATCCGATATTTATAGATATATCTTGTCTTGTCAGAACAAGCAGTTGGTTTCTATCGGTGAAGAGCTGGACTTTATCCGTAAATTTATATTCTTGCATCAGGTACGTTTAGGGGATTGTCTGGAGTTGGAGAATGAATTGCCACTTGATGTATACGAGTGTTCTATCCCTCCTCTGACATTGCAGCTCTTGGTGGAAAATGTGGTGAAGCATAATGTGATATCACCGGCTAAGCCAATGGTCATTTCTATTTATGCAGACAGGATTGATGATGCAGACTGGCTGGTTGTATCCAACGAAATACATCCTAAAAAAGGAGTTGCCAGTACAGGTAAAGGGCTGGATAATTTGTTGCAGCGCAATTTGCTTGTGTGTCAGAAAGAAATTATTGTAGAAAACAAGGATAATCGTTTTATCGTCAAAGTCCCTATAGTGAATGAGTATGAATGAATTGAGAAAAGTACATGCGGCTATCATAGAAGATGAGTATCCTGCTGCAAGATTATTGAATCATATGTTGACTACTCTTCGGCCGGAGTGGGAGATTACATTGCTGCCCGGTACAGTAGAAGATTCGGTGAAATGGTTTGCGGAAAATCCTCATCCGGATGTGTTGTTCTTGGATATACAACTGACTGATGGGAATTCTTTTCTCTTTTTGGAGCAGGCACATCCCAGTAGTATGATTATATTTACCACTGCTTATGACGAATATGCAGTCCGGGCTTTTGCCGTTAACAGTATTGATTATTTGCTTAAGCCAATACACGAGGACCGCTTGTTGGCTGCTATTACTAAATTTGAGCGTCTTTCTCCGGTAACAATTAGAGAGTTCAATGACCAGATGAATGTAAGAGAGCTGGTTGCATTACTTTCCAAACGGGATGAGTCCTGTTTCCGAACTCGTTTCCTTATTACCGGCAATCGTCATTTTTATACCATACAAGTCGCTGATATTGCATATTTCTATTCGGAATGCAAGATTACTTTTGCGGTTACAAAAGAGGGAAAAAGGCATGCGATTGATTTGTCGCTTGGCAAGCTTGAAGAACAATTGGATGGCCGCCGTTTTTTTCGGGTAAACCGTCAGCTTATTTTATCGGCTGAATCAATCAAGACTATTGAACCTTATAATGGAAGTAAACTGAATATAAGAGTAAATCCTCCTTTTGATGATGCCATTCAAGTGAGTAGAGAAAAAGTCACAGCGCTGAAAATGTGGTTGAATACTTGACGATTGTATCGTGATGTGTGCGATAAAAAGCATGCAGATGTCAGGTTATGAATATGAAGATGGTTATCTACCCAATATTAGGTAATTTAACAAATAGCAGAGAAATAGCCGAACGGTTTGTTGTTTATGTCTGTAATTAAAAATATCTTTGCATATAGTAAAGAGTAAAAAATTAATTTTATTACAATATTTAAAACCTGAAGAAACTATGAGAGTAATTATTGAACCTGATTATCAGTCGCTTTCTCAATGGGCTGCCAATTATGTGGCACAGAAAATAAACAAGGCTAATCCTACAGCTGAAAAACCTTTTGTATTGGGCTTGCCTACCGGTTCATCTCCGCTGGGTATGTATAAAGCACTTATTGAACTGAATAAGAAAGGTGTGGTATCTTTCAAACATGTGGTAACATTCAACATGGACGAATATGTAGGTCTGCCGGAATCTCATCCTGAAAGCTATCATTCATTCATGTTCAACAACTTCTTCAATCATATTGATATCTGCAAGGAAAATATCCATATCCTGAATGGAAATGCAGAAGATTTGGAAGCTGAATGTGCAAATTATGAAAAGCAAATCGAATCATTCGGTGGTATCGACTTGTTCTTGGGTGGTATTGGTCCTGACGGACACATTGCGTTCAACGAACCGGGTTCTTCTTTGACTTCACGTACTCGTGTAAAAACTTTGACTACAGATACTATTATTGCTAACTCTCGTTTCTTCGAAAACGATATTAACAAAGTTCCTAAAACTGCGTTGACAGTAGGTGTAGGTACAGTATTGTCTGCTCGCGAAGTGTTGATTCTTTGTAATGGTCACAACAAAGCTCGTGCATTGCAGCATGCAGTAGAAGGTGGTATCACACAGATGTGGACTATCAGTGCATTGCAGATGCATCAGCACGGTATCATTGTTTGTGATGAAGCAGCTACTGATGAACTGAAAGTTGGTACCTACAAATACTTTAAAGACATCGAACGCAACAACTTGTAAGCGTTTATAGGTTTGTGAGTTTGCCGTGTTATCCGAATGCAAACTCACAAACTCATCGACTTATAAACTCATAAACCTATTAATTAATCAGTAAGGAGGATCATGTATGAGAACGAATCTCAGCTCACAAATTTCTTTGAACAGAGTTTCAACCAAATATTATAAGCCGGAGAACATGATCGACCGTTCAGTATTGACTCGCTTTGAAAAAGTTCCTACTAACATTTATGAAACAATGGAAGAAGGAGCCAAAGCGATTGCCGATGAAATTATCCGTAAAGTTCAGGAAAGACAGCGTGAAGGCAAATTCTGCACGATTGCTGCCGGAACGGGAGCTTCATTGAGACCATTGTATGCTGAATTGGTTCGTCGTCATAAAGAAGAAGGTGTAAGTTTCCGCAATGTGGTATTGTTCAACTTGTTTGAATATTATCCGTTGAGTGAAGCTAAGAATGGCAGTATGAATCAGTTGAATGAACTGTTTGCCAAGCAGGTAGATATTGATGCACAGAATATCTTTACTATGGATGGTTCCATTGCGCAGGATGCTGTCATCGAGCACTGCTCTTTGTACGAACAGCGCATCAATACATTTGGTGGATTGGATATGGTTCTCATGGGAATCGGCCGTGAAGGTAATATTGCCATGAACGAGCCAGGCTCTACTGCTGCCACATCTACTCGTCTGATTCTGATTGATGCTACATCTCGTGCAGAAGCAATTCATAATACAGGAATAGACAATTTGCCTCCTTGTTCCATTACCATGGGTGTGAAGACTATCATGTCTGCCCGTAAGGTATATTTGTTGGCTTGGGGAGAAGAAAAGGCAGATATCATTAAGAAGGCCGTAGAAGATAAAATCTCGGATGCTTTGCCTGCATCGTATTTGCAGATGCATCAGAATGCTTCGGTTTGTATTGATCTGACAGCTGCCGCACATCTTACCCGTATCCAACGTCCGTGGTTGGTTACCAACTGCGATTGGAATGATAAACTGATTCGCAGTGCCATTGTATGGTTGTGTCAGTTGATTAACAAGCCTATTCTGAAGCTTACAAACAAGGATTATAACGAACACGGTCTGAGTGAATTACTGGCACTTTATGGTTCTGCTTATAATGTAAATATCAAGATCTTTAATGATTTGCAGCATACTATTACCGGATGGCCGGGTGGTAAGCCGAATGCAGACGATACTTATCGTCCGGAACGTGCCAAACCGTTCCCGAAACGTGTGGTAGTATTCTCTCCGCATCCAGATGATGACGTGATTTCCATGGGAGGTACGCTCCGTCGTCTGGTACAGCAGGGACATGAAGTACATGTAGCGTATGAAACTTCGGGAAACATTGCCGTAGGTGATGAAGAAGTGGTTCGTTTCATGCATTTCATCAATGGATTCAACCAGTTGTTTGATGGCAACCAGAACGAAACTATCCGTAACAAATATGCGGAAATCAAACAGTTCCTGAGCCAGAAGAAAGAAGGAGATATGGATACGCGTGATATCTTGACCATTAAGGGATTGATTCGTCGTGGAGAAGCTCGTACAGCTTCTACATACAATCAGATTCCATTGGAAAGAGTTCACTTCCTCGATCTTCCTTTCTATGAAACCGGACGTATTGAAAAGAATCCAATCAGCGAAGCCGACGTGGAAATTGTGATGGATTTGCTGCGTAAGGTAAAACCTCATCAGATTTATGTAGCTGGTGACTTGGCTGACCCGCATGGAACTCATCGTGTATGTACAGATGCTGTATTTGCTGCAATTGATGAAGAAAAGAAAGCGGGTGCAGAATGGTTGAACGATTGCCGTATCTGGATGTACCGTGGTGCATGGGCAGAGTGGGAAATCGAAAACATTGAAATGGCCGTTCCATTGAGTCCGGAAGAATTGCGTGCAAAACGTAATTCAATCTTGAAACATCAGTCGCAAATGGAAAGTGCTCCATTCTTGGGTAACGACGAACGTTTGTTCTGGCAACGTAGTGAAGACCGTAACCGTGGTACAGCAAACCTGTACAACGATTTGGGATTGGCATGCTACGAAGCAATGGAAGCTTTTGTGGAATACAAGCCGCTGTAAATAAAAAATAAGATTGAATCAAATAGAAACTGCTGTTCTGCTTCAGGTGGAACGGCAGTTTTTTTATGCCTGTATTGCGGTAAAGAAGGAGTGGATGTGGTGGAGAATGTTATCGGAGGTGCTTGTTACAAGAATTGTTTTTTGTCCGACGTCGTCGTATGTACAGTTGGCGCCGTCGATTTTACAGCCGACGTGGTTGTTTGTAGAGTCGACGACGCCGATTAAAGATTGAAACAAGTGTTTATTAAATATAAATCAAATCTGAAACGAATTGTTATATAGGCTTGTTTCTAGTGAATATTCCGTTTGTTTAATTCTCTCTGATAGCGTGCTGCATTTTGCAAATGCTTCGTCATATTTTCAGCGAAATTATGATAACCCGAAAAATCTTCTTTTGCACACATATAAAGATAATCATGGCGAGTGTAATTGAGTACACTTTCTATTCCGTCGATAGAAGGAATGCGGATTGGTCCGGGAGGCAGTCCCGGATATTTGTATGTATTGTACGGACTGTCGCACTCAAGATGTTTGTGTCGGATACGCTTCAAGGTAAAATCCTGCAAAGCGAATTTTACAGTAGGGTCAGCCTGTAGTGGCATACCTTTGTGGAGACGGTTGATGTAGAGTCCGGCCACCATTGGTTTCTCTGCTTTCTTTATGGTTTCTTCCTCTACGATAGAAGCTAAAGTAACTATTTCTACCGGTGTAAATCCGATGTGTTGTGCTTTTTTTATTCGTTCTTCGTTCCAGAATCTCTTATGTTCTTTTTGCATTCTTTCTACAAACTGCTCCGGAGTTATTGTCCAATATACTTCATAGGTATCAGGAATGAAAAGTGCCGGAAGTGTATTGGAATTGTATCCTAAGTGTGCACAGAATGTGCTGTCGTTCAGCAAGCCGGAAAGACTGGCAGAGTCTGCCATAATTTGTCTGGAAACGGTTTTGACCAATTTGTCGAGTGTGCGCACACTTGGAATAGTCAGTCTGACAGGAGTCTGCATACCCTGTTGTAAGCGATGGAACGTTTTCCAGGTAGTATATGAGGCATCTATCTGGTAGGCTCCAGGGTGTATTTGTTCTGCATATCCCGACAAAGAGGATAGTAAACGAAAACCTCTTAAGGTAGATGCATGCAGTCTGTTCTCAATCTTTGTGTATACAGAATCTATATTGTCGTCTTCGTCTATGTAGAGATAGGTACGTTTTTCTATCTGGAAAGGATGGTTGAATAATAAACAGTATCCGGCAATGATGGTACTCGTCAATATAAAAAATAGGATAAGGAGGACATAAACAGTCTTCTTGTTCTTCATTGGTTTTGTTATTTAATTAATTATTAGGAAGATTAATGCTAAATACATTAAAATCAAAATGTCGTATAAAGTAAGATGAAATTTTTTCATTGATTGCAAAGGTAGCTCATTCCTTTTATTTATGGTTAAAAAAAATGTTTTTTTCTGCCTAATTGAACATTAATATCGTTTATTATGTTATATTAGCAAAGCAAGAAATTTGAACAGTGCATTAAACTAAAACTATGATTTTATGAAACAGAAAATTTTATTGGCTATTGCTACAGTTGCAATGGCAATGTCTGCAAATGCGCAGAAAGTGTATGAAGGTACGAAGTTTACAGATAACTGGTACATTGGATGGAATGCCGGAGGTGTGACTCCTACTACTCATTCCGCATTTTTTAAAGATATGCGTTTTACTACTGGTTTGGAATTTGGTAAGCAGGTAACTCCTATTTTAGGTTTGTCTTTTGAAGCGATGACCTCTATCAATAGAACCGGAAGTTCTACTGCTTTCGATGGAGCTCGTTTGATGGCATTGGGTAAATTCAATTTGAATAACTGGTTTGCCGGTTATCGTGGCGAGCCTCGTTTGTTTGAAGTAGAAGCTGTCGGAGGTATCGGATGGGGTATTGATGTGATGAACCGCGGTTATTGTGACTGGGACTATAGCTATATGGCCAGCAAGTTCGGTCTGAACTTCAACTTCAATTTGGGAGAATCAAAAGCTTGGACTTTAAGTGTAAAACCTTCTCTTGTATATCGCATGGATGGGCATCGTGCTTATTTGTTGAACGTAAACAAGAGCAGTGTTGAATTGCTGGCTGGAGTAACTTATCATTTCCGCAACAGCAATGGCAAACATTATATGACATTGGCAAATGTATGCGATCCGGCAGAAATGGATGCTTTGAATGCGAAAGTAAATGAATTGCGTCGTGAAGCTCAGGAAAAAGAAGCATTGCTTGCTGCCGAATCGGCTAGAGCAAACGATTTGCAGGCTCAACTTGATGAGGCTAACAGAAAGGCTGTAGAGTCTATGGAAAAGAATACTGTTTCACCGGCATGGGAAGCTATTATCACCTTCCGCCAGGATGAAGTGGTGATCAGTGAAAACCAGCATCTGCTTATCGAACGTATCGCTTCGTATATGGAAAAGAACGAGAAAGCTACTTTGACAGTGAAAGGTTATGCTTCTCCGGAAGGACCGGCTGCAGTAAATACTCGCGTAGCACAGCAGCGTGCGGATGCAGTGAAGAATATGTTGGTAGACAAATATAATATTGATGCAGCACGTATCACCGCAGAAGGTCAGGGAGTAGGTGATGTATTCTCTCGTCCGAAATGGAACAGAGTAAGTATTGCTACACTCAATGTAGGTGAATAAAAGAAAGATATATCGTTTAAATTCGGGAAATACTCTCCTCACTTTTTGAGGAGAGTATTTTTTTATTTGTACAATAGATTGTTTTCGGAAAAAAACAGACCTAAAAAGTTTGTTGATGTAGATATAAACTGTACTTTTGTTTGCTAAGTTGTAAAGTGTAATTAAAGTAATAAACATTATATCACAATGAAAGAAATAGATTGGGCTAATCTGTCATTTGGTTATATACGGACAGATTACAATGTACGTTGTTATTACCGCGATGGAAAATGGGGAGAATTAGAACTTTGTTCTGAAGAAACTATCAATATCCACATGGCAGCTACATGTCTGCACTATGGACAGGAAGCCTTCGAAGGTTTGAAGGCTTATCGTGGAAAAGACGGTAAGATCCGTATCTTCCGCCCGGAAGCAAATGCTGAACGTCTGCAAAGCACTTGTAACGGTATTTTGATGCCGGAATTGCCTACAGAATTGTTTTGTGAGGCTGTACGTAAGGTGGTAAAAGCTAACGAACGTTTTATCCCTCCTTATGAAAGCGGGGCTTCTCTGTATATCCGTCCGTTGCTCATTGGTACAGGAGCACAGGTGGGTGTACGTCCGGCTACAGAATATTTGTTTGTAATTTTTGTAAGTCCGGTAGGACCTTATTTTAAAGGTGGTTTTGCTACAAATCCTTATGTAATCATCCGTCAGTTCGACCGTGCTGCTCCGTTGGGTACAGGTACTTATAAGGTAGGAGGTAACTATGCTGCCAGCTTGCGTGCCAACAAAATGGCTCACGATGCCGGATATGCCAGCGAATTCTATTTGGATGCAAAGGAAAAGAAATATATCGATGAATGTGGTGCAGCCAATTTCTTCGGAATAAAAAATAATACTTATGTCACTCCGTTGTCTACCTCTATTCTTCCGTCTATTACAAACCGTAGTCTGATGCAGTTGGCAGAAGATATGGGAATGAAAGTAGAACGTCGTCCTATTCCAGAAGAAGAATTGGAAACATTCGAAGAAGCTGGAGCTTGTGGTACAGCAGCTGTAATCAGCCCTATCGGACGTATCGATGATTTGGAAAATCATAAATCGTATGTTATTGCGAAAGATGGTAAACCAGGTCCAATCAGTGAAAAGCTATATAACAAGTTGCGTGCTATTCAGTATGGTGATGAGGCTGATCCTTACGGATGGGTAACTGTATTGGATTGATTTTGACGTAAAGACTTTCTAATATAATAAGAAGAGGATAGAATGAACGAGAATAAGTTTCTTGTGTTCTATCCTCTTCTATTTTTATAAAGTTTGTATTCCTTTATATTTTTCCTTCTATCCACGCATCAATCAGCCGGCGTGCGATGCTGAGTTTCTTGGGAATTTCCGGCAGATTGTCTCGGGTATAGAAAGCTCCTGCACTTAACTCTTCTTCCTGCAGTTTAATATTGCCACTTTCGTATTCTGCAGTATATCCTATCATAATGCCACTTGGGTAAGGCCAGGGTTGGCTTCCAAAGTATTTCAAATTACGGATGCAGAGTCCTGTTTCTTCCATCACTTCCCGATGTACGCATTCTTCCAGGGTTTCTCCCGGTTCAAGAAAACCTGCAACCAGACCTTTGAATGTGCCTCTGAAGTTGCGGGCATGTACAAGAAGGATACTATCTCCTTTTTTTATCAGTACAATGACTGCAGGCGATATGCGCGGATAAAATTCCTGGCGGCATTCCGGACAGCGTTTGGCTATGGGAGAGACTTGTGTGGTAGGAACTCCGCACATCGGACAGTAGCGGCTGTTCTTGTCCCAGTTCAGTATTTGTGATGCTTTTCCTGCCATTTTATATTCGTTCAGTGGAAGTACGTCGAAAGAGGCTCGAAGGTCTTTCATCATGCACGGGCTGGATTCATCTCCTGTTACTGGAGTATGGATGAGATAAGTTTTGGCGGGAAGATTATTGATTGTTCCAATGCTGTGTACGGTACTTCCTATAGGAATGGGTACCGGTGGTTGCGCATCAAAAGGGATGTGATATCCGTCTGTATGCTTTTCTATCAGTACTTGTCCGCTGTTGAATACAAACCAACCGCAGATTTCATTATTTGTTGCATCTTCCATAATCTTGCTTTTTTATTGAGGCCAAAATTATAGAAAAATACAGTGATGTGTAGAGGTGATTTCCTTTTTTTATTTATGTATTATAATGGGAAAGTGTTTGTTTTCTCCTTTTATCCGGAATTTACGGCAAGGAGTTGGGTGAAAAATAGAATGTTATTATTTAATTTGTACAATTATATCGTAGAAGCGATAGAAGAGCGAAAATTGAATATAATTAAATGGTATTTATTATGAAATCTATAATGGTAGCAGCATTGTGCTTAGCTGGTAGTTTACAATTGATGGCTCAGGAACCTTTGCAAGACTGGGCAGGTTTGGAGAGATATCAAGAGGATAATAAAATGGTGCAGGGACCGGTAAAGGCTGTTTTTATGGGAAATTCAATTACTGACGGTTGGCCGGTTGCTGATCCGGATTTCTTTACTCAGAACGGATATGTAGGTAGAGGGATAAGCGGGCAGGTTTCTGCACAGATGTTGATGCGTTTCCGTCAGGATGTGATTGCATTGAATCCGCAGGTCGTTGTGATTCTGGCAGGGACAAACGATATTGCTCGTAATGATTATGCAATGACTCTTGAGCAAACGTTCGATAATGTAGTCTCTATGGTACAGTTGGCACAGGCCAATCAAATTAAGGTAGTGCTATGTTCTACTTTGCCTGCTTTTCAGTTTGGATGGCGTCCGGAACTGAAACCAGCAGAAGATATAAAGAAACTGAATGCGAAGTTTAAGGAATTTGCCGATGCACAGGGTATTCCTTTTGTCGACTATCATTCGGCAATGAAAGATGAGCGCGATGGATTACCTTTAAAATATTCGGAAGATGGGGTACATCCTACCGTAGAGGGGTATAAGGTGATGGAAGGTCTTGTTCAGAAAGCTTTGAAAAAAGTAATTCGATAATTGTTGCGATAAAGGGTATGGATACGATGGAACTGATTATGTTGGGTACAGGGAATGCTGTTGTCACCCGCTGTTATAATACATGTTTTGCCATTCGCATGGGCGAAAGGGTGTTGCTGGTTGATGCCGGAGGAGGAAATGGAATCTTGGTTCAGATGGAGAAGGCAGGCTTGTCGCTGGCAGATGTGAAAGATATGTTCATTACTCACGCACATACCGATCATATCTTGGGAGCGGTATGGGTTATCCGGATGATAGCTCAGCAAATGCAGAAGGGCAAGTATGAGGGAGAGTTTCGGGTATATGGACACGATAAAGTGATAGATGTATTGTCGTGGATTTGCCGTGCGACACTTCCGGCTAAGATTGTAGCTTGTATAGAGAAGAACGTTCGTTTCTGCGAGGTAAAAGACGGTGAGCGTTGGGAAGTCGCAGGAGCATATATGCAGTGTTTTGATATCTTGTCTACTAAAGAAAAGCAGTTTGGCTTCCGTCTTGAACTTCCCGGAGGGAAATCATTGGTCTGTCTTGGGGATGAGCCTTATAAAGAACAGAACCGTTCTTATGTAGAGCATGCAGATTGGTTGCTTTGTGAGGCTTTTTGTCTGTATGCTGATAGAGACGAGTTTAAGCCTTATGAGAAACATCATAGTACAGCTTTGGATGCAGGAAGACTGGCTGCACGATTGGGAGTGAAAAATTTGTTGCTGTATCATACAGAAGACAAGACTTTGTCTGTGCGTAAGGAAAAATATACGCAGGAGGCTGCTCAAGAGTTTAAGGGCAATGTGTATGTGCCAGACGATTTGGAGAAAATCACACTATAGCCTTTTTTCGTTTGCTGTAAAAGCATAGACTGAAACAGAAAGGTATAAAGAAAGGGAGTAAAGCAAGTATGATGTACTGTTTTACTCCCTTGTTTATCTTTTGAAGGAAAGTGTTTACTTCATTCCTTTCATGGTAAGCTGGATACGTTTACGTTCTCTATCTATACTTAATACCTTTACACGTACATGCTGGTGAATGCTGACTACCGATGTCGGATCGCTTACAAACTGGTCGGATAATTGAGAGATGTGTACCAGTCCGTTTTCCTTGATTCCGATGTCTACAAAACAGCCAAAGTTCGTGATATTGGTGACAATACCCGGCAACTCCATTCCTTCCTGCAAGTCGTCAATGGTACGTACGTTCTTGTCGAATTCGAAAACCTGTATTTTCTGTCGTGGGTCTCGTCCGGGTTTATCGAGTTCCTGCATGATGTCGGTCAGTGTAGGAATACCTACAGTATCGCTTACATAGTCTTCTATCCGGATACGTTCGCGAAGTCCTTTGTCGTGTATCAAATCGGCTACTGTACAGTGTAAGTCTTTTGCCATCTGTTCTACAATCACATAACTTTCCGGATGAACTGCCGAATTATCCAACGGATTTTCTGCTTGTGGAATGCGTAAGAATCCGGCACATTGTTCGAAAGCTTTGGCTCCCATACGAGGAACTTTCATCAACTCCCGGCGCGAACGGAATGCACCGTTCTCTGTGCGATAGTCTACAATGTTTTGTGCCAGGGTAGCTCCCAATCCCGATACATACGTGAGCAGATGCTTGCTGGCTGTATTGACATTAACCCCTACCAGGTTTACGCAACTTTCTACGGTCTGGTCTAAGGCTGCCTTGAGTTGTGTCTGGTCTACATCGTGCTGGTATTGTCCTACACCAATGGATTTGGCATCTATCTTGACCAATTCAGCCAATGGGTCAATCAGCCGTCGGCCGATAGAGACTGCGCCACGTACAGTTACATCATAATCAGGGAATTCTTCCCGTGCTGTTTTGGAAGCCGAATAAATGGAAGCTCCGTCTTCGCTTACAACAAAGACTTGTACTTCCCGGTCGTAGCGTTGTGAGGTGACAAACTGTTCTGTTTCCCGGCTGGCAGTTCCGTTACCAATGGCAATGGCTTCTATCTTGTATTGTTCTACCAGTTTTACCAGTTTGCGGGCGGCCAGACTGTATTCCGACTTAGGTGGATGGGGGTAGATGGCTTCGTTATGAAGCAGGCCTCCCTGTGCATCCAGACATACAATTTTACATCCGGTACGGAATCCCGGATCGATTCCCATCACTCGTTTCTGTCCTAAGGGAGGTGCCAAAAGCAGTTGGCGCAGATTGCCGGCAAATACACGGATGGCTTCTTCGTCTGCCTTTTCTTTGCTTAATGCGGCAAACTCTGTTTCGATAGAGGGTTTAAGCAGGCGCTTGTATGCGTCGCGTACAGCTTCTGCTACCTGACGGGCACATTCATTGTTGCCACGTACGAATTGACGTTCCAGACGTGTATTGCATTCTTCTTCGTCCGCCGGTGAGATGCTGACCTTCAGAATACCTTCCGATTCTCCCCGGCGAATAGCAAGCAGACGGTGTGATGTACAACGCTTCAACGGTTCGCTGAAATCGAAGTAATCGCGATATTTGGCTGCACTTTCCTCTGTCTCTTTACCTTTTACTACCTTGGCTGTAATGACAGCCTGGCGACTGAACTGATTGCGCATCAGGTTACGTGCCCGTTCGTCTTCGTTTACCTGTTCGGCAATGATATCGCGAGCTCCTTTCAGTGCTTCTTCTTCGTCTTTTACATCTCCTTTTACAAAGGTACGTACCCGTGCGGAGAGATTATTTTCTCGTTGCATCATCAACAGCATAGCCAAAGGTTCCAGTCCCTTTTGTCGGGCAGCTTCGGCACGGGTTTTTCTCTTGGGTTTATAAGGCAGATAGATGTCTTCCAGTTCGGTACTGTCCCAGCAATCAGCAATACGACGGCGCAAATCATCAGTCAGTTTACCCTGTTCTTCAATAGTCGACAGGATAGTTTCCTTTCGTTTGGCCAGTTCGCAGAGCTTTTCGTAGCGAGTATGGATATCGCTTATCTGTACTTCATCCAGTCCTCCGGTTGCTTCCTTGCGGTAGCGGCTGATGAAGGGGATGGTAGCCCCTCCAGTCAGCAGTTTTAATGTATTTTCAATACGGTGTATGGGCAGCTTCAATTCTGCTGCAATGAGTTGGCTGAATTGTTCCATTAATATTATTCTTTCACAATATCTTTAAGTTTAATACTTTGGAAAGTCATGTGTGCGACACTACTTTCATAAAGAATACCAATTGTTTCTTTATCCACCATTGTCAGGCAAGAGTATGCCCAGTTCTCTCCTTCATCCAATAACAGTTGGTGTTCCGGACTCCAGGTATATCCTCCGTCAAGGCTGATTTTAATGGTTATATTTCTTCGTGCGTTGGTCATGTTTGGATTGGAGAAAATAAGAATATCTTTTCCCAATACATTATCCTTAGCCTTTACACTGATGAGGCTTGCCATACATACCGGCTCTATCAGAGCAGTACGCGATGATTCATGCTCTTTCCAGGTTTTTCCTAAGTCGGTAGTCGTATAAACAGCTCTGCTTCCTCCACGGTTATCTCTCATGTTCAGCATAAGTGTACCGGGACTTACTTCTGCTACTTGTGCCTCTGTAGTGTTGGTACGTGCATGCTGATGGATGTGCCATGTCTCTCCCCGGTCTTTGCTATACATGATACCGGCATTAGGAATACGGTCTTCACCGATATACTGAATAGGGAAGACTAAGGTACCATCGTCCATTGTAATACCTCTTCCCGGACCTTGCAGCAAAAAGTACCATTCCGGTTTCTTTACCTGTTCTGTGATATTGATAGGTTTCGACCATGTTTTTCCATCGTCTGTACTTTTAGCCATAACCAATTGGGCAGTATGATTCAGATCCATTCCCGGATGTGAACTCCACCATGCACGCTGATTACCCATGCCGTGTGTCCATGCTGCAACAATCCAGATGGTATTGGTTTTTGTATCGACTAATATAGACGGGTCGCCCACACCGTTTTGTGCAGCTGGCAGACCTCCATATTCTCCGAAGGACAAAGGCAGACGCATCTTTTCCCAGGTCTTTCCGCCATCGGTACTTCTACTTAATCCCACATCGATATGTTCTTGCAAATCGACACTGCTGTTGTAACGTACATCGTATACCCCAAGCAATGTGCCTTTGTTTGTTGTAACCAATCCGGGAATACGGAAAGCAGCCGAACCATCATCGCCGGCGTGGCGGACTCCAACTCCCAAACGGCGTATTACATCTTTTTGTTCTACGCTTTTGCAAGGGATAATTTTTCCATCTGCCTTTACCTGACTGATATCTGCCATAATTTTAGTATGCAGTGAAGCCGAAGGCTGCATCTCTATACTTACCCAGAAGAAATTGTATCCAGGGAAAAGCTTTTGTTCTCCTTCCAGTACTACTGTATTTTTCTTAGGCGATACAGTTGACTTCAGAATAGAATACGAAGGATTCGCGCTCAAGGTCTGTCCAGGTTTATGGCTGGAAATATATTCTACTGGAGCAAAACGCTTTTGTTCTCTGTCTTGTGAAGCGTCTGTTCCTGCATAATACAGTTTCACCGCTTTAATTTCGGAGAGAGGTACGTTTTTGTCGAAAGTAATCTCCATATTGTTCAAGGTACGTGTTTCCTTTGCATCTAAACGCATATAGAAAAGTACATTGTCCTGTCTTTCTATCAGAATAGGAATCTGAGGCTCTTTTACATAAAGAGTGTCTTCTGCTTTCATTTCGGAGATAGCCAGTATTCCGAAAAATAATACTAACAGTTTTTTCATGGGTTGTTTTTTTAAGTTTGTTTCAGGTTGGGATAATAAATAAAGTGCAATTTATCAAGAAAATTTCAAACTAGCAAGGCTGATACTGTAAATATGGTACACCATTAAAACTCTTTTCAGTTGCCAGCTTGGATTAAAATACTTACTTTAGCAAATCATCATTTTTATATTGACCATGAAAATAAAGAATTGTTTTGTCTGTATGATGGCATTTTTAGGTATTGGATATACCCCTGTTTCTGCATCATCCGAAAAAGAAGTGACATTGAAACTTATAGAAACCAGTGATGTACATGGATGTTATTATCCTTATGATTTCATTCGCCGCCATTCTGTGCAGGGAAGTCTGGCGCGTGTCAGTGCATTGGTAGGAGAGATGCGGAAGACATATGGAGACCGTCTGATTCTGATGGATAACGGAGATATTCTGCAAGGACAACCGGTAGCCTATTATTATAATTATATAGATACCACTTCGGTGCATGTGGTAGCAGATATGCTGAACTATATGCATTATGATGTGGCTACAATGGGAAACCATGACATTGAAGCCGGACATGCCGTGTACGACCGATGGGTGAGCCAGTGTAAATTCCCTGTACTGGGAGCAAATATTATGGATGTGAAAACCGGAAAGACTTATCTTCCTCCTTACAAGGTGATTGAGAGAGAAGGGGTAAAGGTGGTGGTGCTGGGAATGATTACTCCTGCTATTCCTTCATGGTTGCCTGAGCAGTTGTGGAGTGGGTTACGGTTTGAAGATATGGAAACATCTGCCCGTAAGTGGGTAAAGTGGATACAGGAAAAAGAAAAGCCTGATGTCTTGATTGGCCTTTTCCATGCCGGACCGGAAGGAAATAAGTTGGATGATGTAGTAGAAAACGGTTCGGGAGATGTAGCCCGTCGGGTACCGGGGTTTGATGTGGTGTTTATGGGACATGACCATGTACGTACTTGTCAGAAGATTATTAATGAAGCAGGCGATTCTGTATTGTTGGTCGATCCGGCTAATATGGCGAAGGTTGTAGCCGATGTGACGGTAAAAGTCGTGAAAAAAGACGGCAAGGTAATACGGAAATCAGTTGAGGGCAAGTTGGCTTCTGTAGACCGTTATGCTCCCGATGAGGCTTTCTTGAAAACATTCGAAAAGCAGTATCAGGCTACGGCCGATTTTGTATCGCGTAAAATAGGACGCATCAATAAGACAATTACCACAAAAGATGCCTATTTTGGCCCTTCTGCCTTTATCGATTTGATTCATCAGTTGCAACTCGACATTACAGGAGCAGATGTCTCGTTCTGTGCACCACTTTCGTTTGCGGCTGAGATTAAGGAAGGTGATATTTATGTGAGTGATATGTTCAATTTGTATAAATACGAGAACATGCTTTACACCATGACGCTGACCGGAAAGGAAATAAAAGATTTCTTGGAAATGTCGTATGCCATTTGGACGAATCAGATGAAATCGCCCGACGACCATCTGATGCTGCTGAACGAGAAAGATAAAGGTTTTGGACGCTTCAAGAATCCAAGTTTCAACTTCGATTCGGCTGCAGGTATTCTTTATACGGTAGATGTCACCAAACCGCAAGGAGAAAAAATCAACATCCGTAGCATGGCAGATGGAACACCTTTCCGCATGGACAAAATGTACAAGGTAGCAGTCAATTCCTATCGTGGCAACGGAGGAGGTGACCTGTTGACCAAAGGAGCGGGTATTCCTAAGCAAGACTTGGCAAAACGTATTGTATTTGCTACGGAAAAAGACCTCCGTTACTACTTGATGAAACGTATTGAAGAAGTAAAAATACTCGATCCTCGCCCGCTGAATCAATGGAAATTTATTCCGGAGAAATGGGTAGAACCGGCTGCTAAGAGAGATTATCGCTTGCTGTTTGGGGAAGACCGATAAAAGACTGAATGCACTAAAAAACGTGACTTGTATCGAGAGCTTACGATACAAGTCACGTTTGCTGATGATACAAGTATCGTTGCCTCTCGATACAAGTCACGTAATATCACGTGTCGGTTATACTCTTAAAGTATCCGATGGCTTATTTTAAGTCGACTACTGTAATGCCGGCTCCTCCAAACTGCACATGCTCGTCCTGGAAGTGTGCTACTCCCGGTGCGGTACTCAGATACTGACGGATAAGCGTACGTAAGATACCGGTTCCGGTTCCATGCAGGATACGTACACGACTCATGCCGACCAGGATGGCATCGTCTATGAAATAAGTGACTGCCTGTATTGCTTCGTCTCCCCGCATTCCCCGTACGTCGATGTCTTGTTTGAAGTTTAGTTTCTTTTCGTACATCTGTTCCTGAGTTGCACTGCTCACAAATGTAGTTTTTGTTTGCAAAGCCGATTGTTTGGGAGCTTCCGTGCGTTCCAGACGCTCTGTCTTTACATTGGTCTTCATCAGACCAAACATTACCACTGCATTTTTCCCGTTTATCTCAAGCACTTGTCCCACGCTGGTTTGTCCTTTGATGCGGACATGCATACCGACTTCAATAGGGAGAACCTTCGGAACAACAGACTGTGCAGCCGGTGTATTCTGCTGCTTGGCTTTTTTATCCTTCTTCCGTTCCTGTTTTTCACGCAACTTTTCCATTTTGCGGGCAATCTTTTCCTCCATTGCAGCCTTTTCTATTTCTTCCACCTTCTGACGGAAGTCTACCAGTTCCTGACGTGCCAGACGAGTACGTTCCTTTTCTGCTTGTGCCTCTTTGATGGTACGGATGGTATTTTCAATCTTTGCGTTCGATTCCTGCAACAAACGTTCGGCATCCTCTTTGGCTTTCCGTAGGATTTCCTTCCGGCTCCGTTCCAGTTCTTCTATCTCGCGTTCGTAGCGTGCAATGGTATCTTCCATATGCTTTTCCCGCTTGCGGATATTCTGGCGTTTGGTTTCCCAGTAACGCTTGTCACGTACAATGTCCTGCAAATATTTATCGCTCTGTATATATTCACTGCCTACAATTTCCGAAGCATCGGCAATAACCTCTTCCGGTAAGCCGATTTTACGTGCAATTTCTACAGCAAACGAACTTCCCGGATTACCAATCTGCAGTTGGAACAAGGCACGCATTTCGTGTCTGTCGTATAGCATAGCTCCATTGACTACCCCTTCATGTTCCTCTGCAAAATGTTTCAGATTTTGGTAGTGAGTGGTAATGACGCCGAATGTCTCTCGTGCATTGAAGCGCTTTAATACAGCCTCTGCGATAGCGCCGCCGATTTGTGGCTCTGTACCTCCACCAAATTCATCAATCAGAATCAGACTTTGTCCGTTGCAGTATTTCATCATATTCTTCATGTTGGTAAGGTGCGAAGAATACGTACTCAAATCGTCTTCGATACTTTGCTCGTCGCCGATATCAATAAAAATATGGCTGAATATACCCGCATGGCTCCGTTCGTGCATTGACACAGGCAAACCACACTGGAGCATATATTGCAGGAGACCGACCGTTTTCAGACAGACTGATTTACCTCCGGCATTCGGACCGGAAATAAGCAGAATGCGCTGTTCAGGTGTGAGTTCGATATCCAGAGGAACTACCTTTTTATTATGTTTGGCAAGCGACATCTGAAGCAATGGGTGTATCGCTTCCATCCAGTCTACTACCTGTCGGTTTTCAAAAGAAGGTTTGCAGGCTTTGATGTCGATACTGAATAAAGCCTTTGCCCGGATAAAGTCGATTTCTGCCAAGAACTCATAAGAGCCAAGCAAAGCCGGAACCTGTGGGCGTACGATGGAAGAAAACTCGGTGAGAATTCGTATAATTTCCCGCCGTTCTTCTCCCTCCAGTTCGCGGATGCGGTTGTTGGCTTCCACCACTTCTGCCGGTTCTATAAAGACAGTCTTTCCGGTAGCCGATTCATCGTGTACGATACCTCGTATTTTACGCTTCATGCCCGGTGCTACCGGTATTACCAAACGTCCGTCTCGCATGGTGGGAGCTACATCTTTATCTACATATCCCTCCGACTGTGCAGAGCGGAGAATGCTGTTCAGACTTCGTGAGATGCTGCTGGTTGTAGCAGACAGTTCGCGGCGGATACGCAACAATTCTGCCGATGCGTTGTCTTTTATTTTTCCGAACTTATCCAATATATTATTGATGCGTGTGATAAGTTGCGGAAAGACCATAATGTCTCCGGCCAATTCGTGGAGTGCAGGATAAGGAGAGTTGTCACCGGATGTTTCGTCGTCTTCATCGGTTTGCTGAAGAAAACGTACAATGTCCCGGATAGTTTCCAAGGAACGGCGCAGGTCGAACAATTCCTGTTCGTCCATATACATACCTTCTACGCGTATGCGTTTGAGGGAAGGGCGAACATCGAAGAAATACTGATCTGGAAATTCATCTTCTTCCTGAATGATACGGATAAACTCTGTTACCTGTTCCAGGCGACGGTTGATTTCATTATAGTCGTCGGAGAACGCCATTTCTTCTGTCCGTTCTTCACCCAGTGTACTCAGGCACTTTCCTTTTAATAATTGTCGGATTTGATCGAATCCTATTTTCTGCTCAAAATTCTGAGGGTATATCATGCTTTTATTCGGTAAATCATGCTTGTTTTCGGGTACAAAGGTACGATAATGAAAAAAAATAATCAAAAAAGCTCCAAAATATTTGCAGGTTTAAAAATAATGCGTACCTTTGCATCGCTTTTGAAAAACAAAGCAACTCTCAAAAAGAGTTTTGGAGAGGTGGCAGAGTGGTCGATTGCGGCGGTCTTGAAAACCGTTGTA
>UQPQ01000038.1 GCA_900542985.1 uncultured Bacteroides sp. | reverse complement strand
GTTGCTCAGGAACTTATAAATAAAGTTAAATTATAGTGTTGCGGAATTAAGGTTACTCCCAAATTAGGAATCACTTCTTTGGGAGCATTGGCTATAAAATAACATTTCTTAGCCTTTGTTCCGATTACTACACTAAACTTACCATTCTGGTCTACCTGAATGTTCTCACGAACCATTACAATTACTCCATCAGCATCAAATGCTACCGCAGTCACTTTTCCGGCAAAATAAGAAGTTTCACCTCCTTCTTCAGAAGCTCTGCTTTCCAACAGTTGACCGGATACCACTCCATTGTTTGCTTTCTCGGAAAATAATTCATTATTATTGCAAGACTGCATGATTCCCAAAAGAAATATTGCAGCTATTACATTCTTTATATAAACCAATCTTATCACTTTCTAAACAATTTAAACATTAATACTTGTTTGGATTACTTGAACTATTCAAATAGCTTTTTGAGTCAATAGGCATCTGATACAAATTATTGACATAAAAATTATTCATCAAGCTTTCTGCCCAAGGGCCATAAGTAAACGAACTGCTGTGCCCGTATCCCATCACATGTCCTAATTCATGAAACATGATACTGCATGCATAAGTACTGGAGTAATGATCGAACCAGGCAGACTGATAAGCTCCAAATGTGGTTCCTCCTCCTAATCCTCCCACACCATTACCTGGATAAACCAATCCAACCTGCAAAGTGCGCTGTTGTCTCATCTGCTGCAAGACTCTCTCTACTTCGATAGGATTCTTATTATCGTCATAGAGTTTATCTTTATTTTCCTCCAAAATCTGTTCGTGCTCAGGCATGTCTATCATATAGGTAAAATTGAGGAACAAGGCGATTGATTCGCGAATGTGTACCGGACGTATCCCCATCCAGTTACCTACAGGTCCACCGTCGGGTCTATCAGGATCACCTCCGTAAAGTCCCCAATATATTGTCCAACCATGCTGGATTTTTTCTATTTTTTTCCAAAATTCCTCAGGAGACTCTATTTTAAACTGTGCCTTTTTCAACTGTGCGACAGAAAGTTTCTGTACATTTATCAAACGTCCGCTTTCTCCTTTACATACAGTCGGCTTTTTCAGCATAGGAACATCCACATATGCATCTCCAAAAGCAGGGATAGTATCCAAATAAGCAAAATCCATCCATTCATTACTTACTTCCGGAATCAGGGCCTTCACAGTTACATGTCCCAAATCACGCGGAGAATAAAAACGCATATGAAACTGTCCTTCATCTGTCACAGACAATTGTAAAGGATTGGATGTATTAAACGAACGCTGAGACTTATCTGTATACACACCTTTCTTTTCATCGTCCTGAAGAATCTTTTTATGATTGCCATGCTTGTATGCAACTGAAGATATAAACATGGTTCCTCTATTATCTTCCGGATGATTTACGTCCGTATTAACAGTTGTAATCTGATTAGGAAGCACCTTTATCCCACTGAATCCATATGTCTGCGAGACGGTTCCTCCTGTATACGTCCGGCTCTCCATTCCTATTTCTCCATTCAGTGCACTTCCTTCAACAGTTGGCATAAACAGATACTCTTTTCCATCCAGCAGGTTCAGATCATTCAGTACCCGATTGCTCTCTCCGGAAAACTGCTTGTTGGCCGTCATCGAAGTATAAAATCTCGGAGTTTCTACATCTGCCACATTTTTAGTCACAGAATATTCTATATACATATTCTCGAAGTCAAAATCAAACTTCACCTTACCAACAATTCGATGTTGCGTAACAGTTTCCTCACTCAATATGGTTTCCTGTTTACCGCCTTCCGATTCAACTATAGTAACATCAAAAGGAGTGTCCGAATAGAAATACTCACAGTCCAATGGTTTGCTTAGGTCTTCCGGAAAGCTCAGCCACACATCATTCACATCTGTGACCTTATTTACTGTTGCTCCATCACTTTCTTTATCACCTTTTACTCCCAACACCAACAATCGGTAGCTTCCTTCATGCAATCCTTCCGCAACGATCTCAGACGTTTCCGGCTTATATTTAGATTTGATATCAGTCACTACTTTACCATTTTCATCTACTATATAATAGTCCAGAAAATCATAAACGGCCTTGGTTGCGGTTTCGCCACTCCGTGTGGCTGCATTACCAAAACCAGCAGAATAAAGCCTGAAAACAGCTTCATTCCCTCTACTATTACCAATATCCCCGTTATTCTCGAACTGTTCCGTACATGAAATACTTGCAAACATTATGCAAGCCAAGAATAGCCCTTTTTTAATCATAAAAATTCAAATAAAAATCTTTTGTGTTTATACCAATTAAAAATACCTATTGCAGTGTCTGCTTCAATCAAGACACTATCTCTAGAACAACTAAAAAATCAAAATGTTCATGCCTCATTTCATAAGTCTCATAAAATATTCTGCCAGCTGACACAAATATTTTTGAAATCCCATTGATAATCAAAGTTTCAGCAACTCTTCACTTACTTTTAAATAAATCTATTTTAACTAATGCAACAAATAATAACTAAAATCAGAAATAATCTTATAAACGCACGCAGAATTCCCCTCAATTCCTTACAATCGCGCAAATACAAAATTAATAAAACAGCAGTATAATAACAGACTTAAAAAGCCAGAAAATACAATTTTCCACCTTGTTTATAATAAATAGAGCCTTATTATTTCAAAAGTATTACGTATTTCATCTCTCCAAGAATATGCCTCTCAAAAGTCTGTTATCTGCAAAACGGTCACTTTACCATATGAGCACTTTTTCTGTGTATCATTTTTTATTCATATTTTTGCCTTCGATATAAAAATAACCAAAACATAAAGCACAAATATGAAAGTACTGATTCTTTGCACAGGAAACAGTTGCCGCAGCCAGATGGCACATGGATTCCTACAATCTTTCGATAAAAACATTGAAGTTTATTCCGGTGGTACAGAACCTGCTACACAAGTCAATGCAAAAGCCATAGAAGTTATGAAAGAGGCAGGAATAGATATCAGCTCACACAAACCGACACATGTAAATACATACCTCAACCAAGAATGGGATTATGTGATTACAGTCTGTGGAGGTGCAAACGAAAACTGCCCTGCATTCATCGGCAAAGTAGGAAAACGACTTCATATTGGTTTCGACGATCCTTCGCACGCTACCGGAACAGCAGAATTCATTGATTCGGAATTTCACCGTGTCCGTGATGAAATAAAAGAGGCTTTCTTCCGTTTTTACCTTACAGAAATCAAGAAAGAAAAATTATCAGAATAATCTTGGAGCAGTAATTGCCAACAATAGAAAAAAACACGGAGACTATCTCAAATTGAAATAGTCTCCGTATCATTAAAAACACAATCTATATTTATCTCCGATATTTATTCTTTTACATTAATCACTTCCTGCAAACGGATATCCTTGCAAGAACGGCCAATCATCAAACGGAAATCACCCGGCTCTACTACCCGGTTCATCGATTTGTCCAACATAGAAAGATCGTGTTCGTTTACGATAAACGATACCGTTTTTTCTTCTCCTGGATTCAATTCTATAGCTGCATAATGAATCAGACGGGTTATCGGTTGGGTAACCGAAGCAACTTTGTCTCTCAAATAAAGTTGAGGTACTTCATAACCTTTGTATTTTCCGATATTACGGATTGTAAATGAAACATTATAAGTATGTTTACCAGAAGGCTGTACTTTCAGATTATTGTATTCGAATTCAGTATAGCTCAATCCATAACCGAAGGGGAACAAAGGCTCACCTGTCAGATTCAGATAATCATCGCTTCTTCCGGTAGGTTTATGGCTATAGTTCAACGGCAACTGAGCCTCATCTATCGGATAAGTAATCGGCAGTTTTCCGGAAGGATTGGCATCCCCCATCAAGACATCAGCTACTGCAGCACCACCAGCTTCACCCGGATACCAGGCATTCAGCACTGCCGATACTTTATCCAACCACTCGGACATCACTACAGCACTACCACCAACCAGCACTACCACAACCGGTTTTCCGGTAGCAGCCACACGCTTGATAAGTTCTTCCTGACGTCCCGGCAAAGTCAGATAGCCACGGTCGCGGAATTCACCTTCCTCAATACCAGCCACCACAACAGCTACATCAGCCGAAGCTGCAGCACGCACTGCTTTTTCAATGGAAGCATCTTCATTCTGTACTCCTACATTCCATACCAAACGGATACGGGCGTTACGGGTATTTTCATAGAAACGGACTTTTACTGCATATTCTTTTCCTTTTTCAAAACGGAAAGGAACAACTTCGGTACGGAAAGAAGCCTTTTCGGGACGGTCGATTACCTTTTTACCATCAATCCACAACTGATATCCATCATTTCCTTCCAGACCAATCTGATAATCTCCTGAAACCGGCGATTTCAGTTTTCCGTTCCATTCTACCGAGAACCAGTCTACTGCCAGACAAGAATCCGGAGCAAAGAGTGTCCACGAAAACTGCACAGCCTTATCATTCCGTTTCAAAGCAGGAGTTCCCTCCCAACGGATATTCTTGAAATAAGAAGCAGCCAATCCTGAGGTTCCGTCTTCTTGAGATAGGCAGTTTTCCGGGATAGTCAGCCATTGCGGATTCATACGCTTACAGCCCTCTTCATAGACAACCTCCGTTTTACCGGCCAGTTCTTTTTTCAATCCTTCTACAATGCTGATTTTATTTACACCAGGACCGCTATATCCACCTAAACGAGCCTCTGCAGCATCCTGACCAATGACAGCAATACGCTTCAAGTCGCGCGACAAAGGCAACAGCTGGTTTTCATTTTTCAGCAATACCATCGAACGGGCAGCAGCCTCCTGAGCCAAGGCACGATGCTCTGCACAGGCATTCCAGCGGTCGGCTTCCGATTCATCCATATACGGATTTTCAAACAATCCCAAACGGAATTTAGCCTTCAAGACCTGACGTACCGCTCTATTCAAAGCCTCTTCCGTTATCAGCCCTTTACGACATGCTTCCAAAAAAGGTTCATGCTCTTCATAAGTAGTCTGGAAAATAACATCAAGTCCATTGTTCACAGCTGTAGCACCAGCTTCTTCCCAATTATTAATAGTATGGTGCAGTTTATGAATAATACCTACCGCATCGGCATCAGCAATAGTAAAACCGTCGAAGCCCCACTCTTTACGGAGCTTATCGATAGTAAGCCAGGAATTAGCCGTACAAGGTGTACCATCTATCATATTATATGCAGTCATTACCGACTGGGAACCACCCTGCTGGAAACAAGCCTTAAACGGTACCAGATGAGTTTCTTCCAGGAAACGTTCCGTATAATGAATCGGGTTACTGTCACGTCCACCGTCACCGGAATTGACTGCAAAATGTTTCGGAGTAGTAATCACACCCATTCGTTCAAAATTCTTCACGAAACTGACTCCCATATCAGCCGAGAGACAAGGATCTTCGCCATAAGTCTCTTCTACACGTCCCCAGCGTACATCTGTAGCCAGATTGACCACTGGAGAAAGAATCTGTCGGATTCCGCGGCTTTTTGTTTCACGGGCAATGGCGGTAGACACCCGGCTGACCAGCGTAGTATCGAATGTCGCAGCCAAGGCGATAGATTGCGGGAATGCAGTTGCTCCTCCACGCACCAGTCCATGTAAAGCTTCATCGAAAATAATGGCAGGAATACCCAAGCGAGTCTCTTCTACAAAATAGCGCTGAATGCGGTTCACTTTTTTTACGGTTTCGGCCGCTGTCATCTTCGGATTGTATTGAAGCATCTGGCGCATTTGCGGATCGGACGATCCGACAGTAGCTACCTGGAACCCGAAAATACCATCTTTAAAACGTTCTTTTCCGGCATCCAAATCTCCGGGCATCATGTAAATTTGCCAGAACTTTTCTTCCACTGTCATTCGCTTCAGCAAATCCTCTACACGCTCTTCTACAGAGAGCTTTGGATTCTTATAAGGCAGGTCTTCTGCCTGCATGGTTATTGTACAACCCCACAATATCCCACATGCTAAAAATATAGCCTTTTTCATAGTAAATCTATATAAATTTGTTATAATTCCGAGCACAAATATAACAAAATATTTTGAATTACAAGGGTTTACAAAACAATACATCACGAGGATCTTTATTTCTCTTTAAATCTTTTATTCCTAAAATAATAGGAAACTCATATCAAATATCAGAATTTATACACCCATTTCTTCCCTAAATTCAGACAATAGAAACCCATGTGCTTATTAAGCCTCTATCATTGCAGTCACTTCATCCACATCTGGAATTTCTCTATTATTGGTTAGGGCATAAAGCATCATTTCCGGTTGTATTTACAACCAATAAATTCGCTTTGTGTTTTAATTGATAATTATTGTCCATAACCGAGGAATTTGAAAAAAGTGTATATTGTCCTTTTTCAATACCATATGCATCATGTATGTGTCCAAACAAGTGAAATTTCGGTTTAATCTCCATCAATCGCTTTAACAGCAAGACAGACCCATAATGTACACCGTCTGAATAATCAAGAATACCATAAGGAGGCTGGTGTGTAACGAGAATATCTATGTCATCAGGAATAAGGTTTATATATTTGTCCTCTTCACCCGTTATAGCATATTCAGTAAATGCAGGAACTCCATATATTTTTATACCTTCTACGTCTATTCCTTTATTGCAAAGAATAAAACAATTGTTATCCAACCCACTAATCTCCGCATCCATAAGACAATCATCGTGATTTCCAGGTACAAAGATTTTATAGCGGTAAGGCAAATCGAGAAACCAGTTTAAAAAGTCTATAACTTCTTCTTCGGTTCCTATCATCCCCACATCACCACTATGTATTATTATGTCGGCTACAGGCAAACCGGTCAATAATTTATGTTTGCCATGAGTATCTGAAATATGAAGTAGTTTCATTTGATAAAAATTTCAATATCTTTTATAGTTGTTGTCTCTTCAATTATAGGGCAGTTGGTTTTTAAGCCAAGAATACCATAGCACGAATATAACCGGAATATGGCAAGCCACGATTTTAATACTCGCCAGTACTTACATGTAAAAACTGTACTCACTACTTGAAAGTAGTGTATTTTTTTCGGGCAATGAGTGCAGTTTTTACATGTAAGGAGTATCAGTCTTTCCAATTGACCCGATTTTCGTAACGGTCGAACTCCAAAGGTTCTTCTATTCCCAACTTTTTCAACGTTTGCAAAATGAATTCCTGCTCCTTAGGAGGAAGGGCACGTTTCCCTTTTTTGCGGTCGAAATAGGGATTATACCCAAAATACGCTGTCAGCACAGACATGAATTTACGATACTGGGCAGGATACATTTTTTCTTTCATGCCTTTAAAACCGAACGCATAACGCACAGGCTCTGCATTGCGATAATAGACACACGACTGATTTTTGGTACAGCGAAGAGGACTGATAAGGTAGAAAACAGCTTCTTTTTCCATCAGTGGCTGATACACAAGTTGATGCAGACAAGATGCCGCACAAGGACAGTCTGCATGCAGACAAGCCGCATAATGAGACGGCATGTCTTTGCAAAGTTCACTTTCTTTCATTGTTTTTTCGATTTAAGGTTTATTTTCTTCAAGGCTTCTGCTCCTGATTTCAGGTTTATTTACTCCCTTAACCGAAAGCAGTTACCCGTTTCTTTCAATATAAACGCAAGAGAGGAAGTCTATTGCCCCTATCTTACTTACAAAATACTGTCAGACCGGCAATATTTATTGTTCCTCTTGTTTCCTTTTCTTCCAAAGCTGCCAGCTATTAATAAGATTCTGCCACAATACATAACTACCGGGAGCAATAGCTGATGCCGGGTTGAGATAAGTATAAGCCATCCAAATAGCCAATACTGTATTTTTCTGTCCCAATGCCTGTCCCCCGCTAATACGCTCCTGATAGCGGCCTCCTATCCACTTTCCGACAGCAAACTGCAACACACAAACCACTAAGATAAGGGTAGCTATCAATATTTCTTCCGAGACAGCCACATCTCCCTCTACCACCGAACGGGTGGTCTGTGCCATGACAATAGTAAGTGCTACCGCCCACAGATAAAATGCCATGTCTTTCAAGCCTACCAGAAAACGATGCACCGAAGGAAGAAAATGCCGCAACAGCAAAGCGAGAAAGAAAGGGAAAAGCAACAAGGGAAATACTTTACCCAGCAAATAAAGAAATGCAGTCATAAACTCGACTGTCGACGGCTCCACCAAAGGGAAAACAAGTGGAACAAAAACAGCCGCCAGCAAATTGGAAGCTAACGTATACGTCGTCAGTGCGGCCGCATTTCCTCCTAACTTGCCGGTCACTACCGCAGCTGCTGTAGCCGTAGGACAAATCAGACAAACCAACATTCCTTCTAACGCTACACGCCAGGCTTCATCCAATGCACAGGTATACAACACCCCGGCTACTACAGCAGCCGAAACCAACTGACACAAAAGCAACCATCCATGCCAGCCTCTAGGAGTCAGCTCTTTCACCTCTACTTTACAAAAGGTAAGCAACAACTGAGAAAATATCAGAAAAGGAGTCAGGAAACTCACTGCAACTTTTACTACAGGCTTCGTAGGAGCCAGAAAATCCAATTCGGAAAAACAGAAATATCCAATCACTCCGGCAAGCATCGCCAGCGGCAGTGTCCAGTTTTTTATAAATCTCAACATGACAAAATGTTCATTTTATCGGCAAAAATACGTAAAAGCCAACAAAGCCATAGTATTTTTATTGGTTTTTATAGACATTATCGCTTATAAAAAGTATTTCTTCCCTCTTTAACGCCCAAAGTCTGTAAAAATTCTATTAACTTTGTCCCCTAATATGAGGAATAACATAGTTTACACAGTATATATCATCTGCATTTTCCTATGGATTGTTATTCCGGAAAATGCGATGCATGCCGCGTCCCCTAAAAAATTTACCGTGGTAATCGATGCCGGACACGGAGGACATGACCCCGGGGCCATAGGAAAGCGGGGAAAAGAAAAGAACATCAACCTCAGTGTGGCACTTAAACTCGGGAAACTGATTCAGAACAATCATTCGGATACTAAAGTGGTATACACCAGAAGTTCTGATGTATTCGTACCGCTTCACCGCCGGGCTGAAATTGCAAACGAAGCAAAGGCCGATCTTTTCATTTCAATCCATACCAACTCGATTGCTTCCCGAAGCAGCAGAGTAAGTGGAACGGAAACCTATACATTGGGATTGCACCGTACACAGGAAAATCTGGAAGTGGCGCAAAAGGAAAATGCCGTTATCCTTATCGAGGATGACTATCAGAAACAATATGCAGGATTCAACCCTAATTCTTCCGAGAGTTACATCATCTTCGAATTTCTGCAAGACAAAAATATGGCTCAAAGTGTCAACTTCGCACAGCTGATTCAGCAACAGTTCCGGCACAAAGCACGCAGAATAGACAAAGGAGTGCATCAGGCCGGTTTTCTGGTTCTTCGGGAAACATCTATGCCCAGTGTGTTGATTGAATTAGGCTATATCACCAATCCAAACGAAGAGGCTTACCTGCTGTCAAGTAACGGCTCAAGCATGCTGGCACAGAGTATTTATCAAGCTTTTGTCAACTACAAAGCAAACAAGAAGACTTCTTCTCCGGGAGTTCTCACTTCTTCTCAACCGGTAGAAGTAGAAGAGGATATCGTAATTGAAGAACCCACAGCTGCCGATACCCAACCGGTGCAAACTGCCCAAACGGCCCAGCCAAAAGAAATTTCTCAAGGTTCTAAGAGCAATACCTCCAGTAAGCCGGTATTCAAGATACAAATCTTGACATCAGACAAGGTGTTGCCCAAGAACAGCAGACAATTTAAAGGCTTATCTCCCGTAGACCGATATAAAGAAAAAGGTATCTACAAATATACGTACGGCGAAAGTACCGACTACAACAAGATAGTACGTCTGAAACGCAGCAAAGTAGATGCAAAGTTTAAAGATGCATTTATCATCGCGTTCAAAGACGGAGAAAAAATGAATATAAATCAAGCTATTAGAGAATTTAAAAAGAACAAATAAAACTAGAACAATACAACAAGATGAAAAAAGAAGTAAAAATCGGCTTGGCAGGTATCGCTTCCCTGCTTATTCTTTTCTTTGGCTTCAACTACCTGAAAGGAATCAACACATTCAAGCCAGAAAGTTACTATTATGTAGAATTTTCCGACATTAATGGATTGGCAAAATCCAGTCCGGTATTTGCCAATGGATTTAAGATCGGTATTGTACGCGACATTGAATATAATTTCCAGAATCCCGGCCATGTGGTTGTAGGAGTAGAATTGGACGAAGCGATGAAAATCCCAACAGGTAGCCACGCAGAATTGGTCACCGAAATGCTGGGTACAGTCAAGATGAACTTGCATTTCAATCTTGACAGTCAAACCTATTATACAGAAAAAGATACTCTTCCCGGAGTAGCCAACACTGGAATTTTAGGAGAAGCTGAAAAGACACTGCTTCCACAGATGAAGCAGATGATGCCGAAACTCGACTCGATCTTAGTTTCTCTAAACAAATTGTTAGGCGATCCGGCTTTGGAGAACACTCTGCACAATGCAGAGCAGCTGACCGCTTCACTTAACGCAACCAGCCGCCAATTAAACACTCTGATGAAGACCGATGTACCAGAGTTGACAAATAACGTAACTGAAATCACCCAAAACCTGAAAGTTATTACCAATAACCTGAAGGACGTAAACTATGCATCTACTTTCATGAAAGTAGACTCTACACTGAACAATGTACGCTTGCTGACAGATAAATTAAACCGCAAAGACAACTCTTTAGGATTACTGATGAACGACTCAGCATTGTATTATAATTTAAATGCCAGCACAGCAAATGCAGCAGCGTTATTAGAAGATTTAAAGGCACATCCTAAACGTTACGTACACTTTTCATTGTTTGGAAAAAAAGATAAATAACAAAACTTATATAGATTATATCTAAATAATCACCCACATATACACTCTATTACACTATCTTAATAAATCACTAATTAACAATGTATTAAACAGTGGGTGATTATTTATCTGACATTCCCAATATTAAGTAAAATTCTAATTTACAAAGCATTGGAGATATGCAAGAGCTTTCATTTAAAAAACATCATCCATACTTTAATAACCCATTGAACTCCAATAGAATATAATTAAAAGCAAAAAAGCAAAGAAAAATGTATTTGTTTTTCTAAAATTTCATTCCGACATTTGCAGCTGTAGAAGATTTGCTTTATTAATAACGACGTAAATATGATTGAAAACAATCAGGCTATTGTATTGTGGCAACGTTGCTTAAACTTTATTAAGGACAACGTTAATCCGACAGCCTTTAAAACTTGGTTTGAGCCTATTGTCCCCTTGAAATACGAGGACAAAGCTTTGACAATCGGCGTTCCCAGCCCTTTCTTTTATGAATATCTGGAAGAAAAATATGTGGGGTTGCTCCGTACCGCTATCTATAAAGAAATAGGTGAAGGTACTGAGTTGATGTATTCTATACTTACAGATAAGACCAACCATATTACCATCAACATAGAAGGAACAAAACGTTCACAGGCTTTACCTGCACAGGCTCCTATCCATAACGGTAATAAAGCACCTAATCCTTTACAAGCTCCAGCTGTACAGGATTTAGATCCACATCTAAACCCGAACTACAACTTCGAGAACTTCATCAAAGGAAACAGTAATGAGTTTTCACGCACTGTAGCTGAAACAGTAGCACAGAACCCTGCACGTACATTCAACCCGTTGTTCTTGTACGGACCGTCAGGTGTGGGAAAAACCCATTTGATCAATGCCATTGGTACTCGTATCAAAGAACTGTATCCGGAAAAACGTGTACTGTACGTATCTGCACACCTGTTTCAGGTTCAGTATACAGACTCCGTACGTACCAACCACTTCAACGATTTCATCAGTTTCTATCAAACTATTGATGTACTGATTATTGATGATATTCAGGAGTTTGCAGGAGTTACCAAAACACAGAATACATTCTTCCACATTTTCAACCATCTGCACCAGAACGGCAAGCAGTTGATTCTTACTTCCGACCGTGCTCCTGTTATGTTGCAGGGTATGGAAGACCGTCTGCTTACCCGTTTTAAATGGGGACTTGTAGCCGAATTGGAAAAACCGGATGTAGAATTGCGTAAAAACATTTTGCGCAATAAGATTCGTCGTGACGGTTTGACTATTCCTGAATCTGTGATTTGCTATATCGCGGAAAACGTAAACGAAAGTGTACGTGAACTGGAAGGTATTGTAAACTCATTGCTGGCTCAGTCTATCCTGTTCAAGCGTGAAATCGACTTGGATTTGGCACAACGCATCGTACGGAAAGCAGTACGCTGTGCAGAAGTAAAACCGCTCAGTGTAGAAGACATCATCGAAAAGGTATGCAGTCATTACAACGTCGATGCATCTACCATCCATACCAAGACTCGCAAGCGTGAAGTAGTACAAGTACGTCAGGTAGCCATGTATTTAGCAAAGAAGCATACAGATACTTCTTCTTCCAAGATTGGAAAACTGATTGGAAATAAAGACCACGCAACAGTGCTCCATGCTTGTAAAATCGTAAAAGATCAGGTAGAAGTAGACAAGGCTTTCAAAGCTGAAATAGAAAAAATTGAAGCTGGTCTTAGACAGAAATAACAAATCCCTTGATAAGAAAACATCGGGAAGGTGAAGGAACTCATCGAGACATCGACAAAGGTTCCGATACCTTCTTTCTTATCCGTAAATTTCCCTCCTTCTTATTCTTCTAGAAAAAGGATCCTATCTGCAAATTCTCATAAAAAAGGCCCATACACCATAATGCATGAGCCTTGAAATATTGCTTATTTTTCGAATCCTTGTTCCTTGAGAGTTCTTCTCAGTGTTTCCGACATCAGTTCATTGTCTGACTTCTTATAGCGGATATCCGTAAATATCTGAGCCAAAGTTTCTGTATGATTAATCTCCACGAAATGCTTATTTTCGGGCAACGATTCTTTATATGCATAAATCTCATCAATCATCTCCGGAGTATAATCATGATAAGTTTCCTCGTGCACAATACCGGTAAGCGGTAAGCGGTCGGGCTGTTCAGGACACTCATCCGGATAGCCCACAGTAATAGTCGCAACCGGCATAACGAGCTCAGGCAATTCCAACACTTTCACAATCTGATCAGGATTATAAATGGTAGTTCCCAAATAGCAAATTCCTAAACCATTTTCCTCTGCCAATGTACAAAAATTTTGAGTAACCAGCAACGCATCCGTAGCTGCATTCAGAAAAGAAATAGGATTGTCATAACCAGGTTCCGCCTTACGCTGACGACACCATTTGCTAAAACGGTTGAAGTCTGCACAGAAGGTCAGCACAACCGGAGCCGAAGTCACCATTGGCTGATTAAAATGAGCCGGAGCCAACTTCGCTTTCATTTCCTGATCACGAGTCACCACCACACTATACAACTGCATATTCCCCATAGTAGAAGCCCGGAAAGATTCCTCCAGCAAGCTATTCAGCAGTTCGGCCGGAATATCCTTAGACTGATACTTACGTATTGTACGTCTGTTTTTTATCGATTCCATAATTATCATTCATTATATCATTTTCTACAAAGATAGTAATTTATCTGAGTTTTTCCATCAGCATTTTCAAAAGTTTAATAATAAGGATATTTTCTATATAGTGATTCAAAATGGAAAACTTTTCAAAATATTCATTTTTACATATAACTAATAATCAGAATATTAATATTTCATTTTGGAAAACCATGAGACCTGTTAATAACTTCTTCTCATTTTATTTTGCCAATTAGAAAAACATCTTTAGCTTTGCAGCGGTTTGTTATTAATAAGCAAAATCTCTACACTAACTTTAAACCTAAATTAAAAACATAAGTAATAACAGACTAAATTCATTATATAAAGTGGAAAAGCAAACTTACAGCTACGATGAAGCCTATGAAGCCTCATTGCAGTATTTCAAAGGAGACGAACTGGCAGCTCGCGTATGGGTAAACAAGTACGCAGTGAAAGACTCCTTTGGAAACATTTACGAAAAATCACCGGAGGATATGCATTGGCGTTTGGCCAATGAAATAGCTCGAATAGAAGCTAAATATCCTAATGCACTCAGCCCGAAAGAGCTCTTCGATCTATTTGATCAATTCAAGTACATCGTTCCTCAAGGCAGTCCGATGACTGGTATTGGAAACGATTTTCAGGTAGCATCTTTGTCAAATTGTTTTGTAATCGGATTAGATGGATCAGCCGATTCATACGGAGCAATTATTCGCATTGATGAGGAGCAAGTTCAGTTAATGAAACGCCGTGGCGGTGTAGGTCATGACCTTTCACACATCCGTCCGAAAGGTTCACCGGTAAAAAACTCTGCATTGACTTCTACCGGTCTTGTTCCGTTCATGGAACGCTACTCCAACTCTACCCGTGAAGTAGCACAAGACGGACGTCGAGGTGCCCTCATGTTAAGTGTATCCATTAAGCATCCCGATTCCGAATCATTCATCGATGCCAAGATGACAGAAGGAAAAGTTACCGGCGCTAACGTTTCTGTAAAATTGGATGATGAATTTATGCAAGCTGCGGTAGAAAACCGTATGTATACCCAGCAGTATCCTATCAATTCAGAGAATCCACAGGTTACAAAAGAAATCAATGCATCTGAATTGTGGAAAAAGATTGTACACAATGCTTGGAAGTCTGCAGAACCGGGTGTATTGTTCTGGGATACTATCATCCGTGAATCTGTACCCGACTGTTATGCCGACTTAGGATTCCGTACTGTTTCCACCAATCCATGTGGTGAAATTCCTTTGTGCCCATACGACTCTTGTCGTCTGCTGGCTATCAACTTATACTCTTACGTAGTCAATCCATTTACTCCGGAGGCTTACTTTGATTTCGACTTGTTCAAGAAGCATGTTGCATTGGCACAGCGTATCATGGACGATATCATCGATCTGGAGCTGGAAAAGATTGAACGCATCATGGAAAAAATTGATTCAGACCCTGAAAGTGATGAAGTGAAAGGTTCTGAACGCCACTTGTGGGAAAAGATTTACCGTAAATCCGGATTGGGACGTCGTACAGGTGTAGGTATCACAGCCGAAGGAGATATGCTGGCTGCAATGGGCTTACGCTACGGAACGGAAGAAGCAACCGAATTCTCAGAAAATGTACATAAGATTGTAGCACTTGAAGCTTACCGCTCTTCTGTAAACATGGCAAAAGAACGTGGAGCCTTCGAAATCTATGACGCAAAACGAGAAGAAAACAACCCGTTCATCAATCGTCTGAAAGAAGCAGATCCGGCATTGTACGAAGAAATGAGACAGTATGGCCGACGCAATATTGCCTGTCTGACTATTGCCCCGACCGGAACTACCAGTCTGATGACTCAGACTACTTCCGGTATTGAGCCGGTATTTATGCCTGTCTACAAACGCCGCCGTAAGGTAAATCCGAACGACGAAAACGTACGTATCGATTTCGTAGACGAAACAGGAGACGCATTCGAAGAATACATCGTATTCCACCATAAATTCCTGACATGGATGAAGGTAAACGGATACGATCCAGACAAACGTTATACTCAAGAAGAAATCGACGACCTGGTTGCAAAATCACCTTATTATAAGGCTACTTCCAATGATGTAGACTGGCTGATGAAGGTGAAAATGCAGGGACGTATCCAGAAATGGGTTGACCACTCTATCAGTGTAACTATCAATCTTCCTAACAACGTAGACGAAGATCTGGTAAACCGTCTGTATGTAGAAGCTTGGCGTTCTGGCTGTAAAGGATGTACTGTATACCGCGACGGTTCGCGTGCCGGTGTGCTGATTTCAACCAAGAAAAAAGAAAATAAAGAAGAAGAGTGCCACTGCAAACCACCTCAGGTAGTAGAAACACGTCCGCGTGTACTTGAAGCGGATGTAGTACGCTTCCAGAATAACAAAGAGAAGTGGGTTGCTTTTGTAGGTTTGCTCGACGGACGTCCTTACGAAATCTTTACCGGTTTGCAGGATGATGAAGAAGGTATCTTGTTGCCTAAATCGGTGACTACCGGACGTATCATCAAGAACTACGACGAAGAAGGCAACAAGCGTTACGACTTCCAGTTCGAAAACAAGCGCGGATATAAGATGACGATTGAAGGTTTGTCTGAAAAGTTCAACAAAGAATACTGGAACTATGCCAAACTGATTTCGGGAGTTCTCCGTTACCGTATGCCGATTGAACAGGTTATCAAACTGGTTGGTTCTCTGCAATTGGACAGCGAAAATATCAACACATGGAAGAACGGTGTAGAACGTGCTTTGAAAAAATACGTTCAAGACGGAACCGAAGCACGTGGAGTAAAATGTCCGAACTGTGGAAATGAAACGCTGGTTTATCAGGAAGGATGTCTGATTTGCAAGACTTGCGGTTCATCACGTTGCGGATAATCCCAGAAGCCGAATCACTTTAATGATACAAAAAGGAGTTAAGTCAGAGTTTTACATACACAGAAGTTTATCTGCTGACTTAACTCCTTTATTTATTAGTCTCTTTTAGATAGAAAAGAATCCATCTCATCTATTTTTACTGATATGTACATTCACTTAAAAGGTCTCAAACTCTATGCCTTTCATGGTGTTCTCCCACAGGAAAACCGTGTAGGTGCCGAATACACTGTCAACCTCCGTTTAAAAACCGACTTCAGCCGGGCCGCACAAACCGACTGTCTGGAAGGAACAGTAAATTATGCCGAAGTATTTGAAGCGGTAAAGCAGGAGATGCAAATCTCTTCACAGTTGCTGGAACATGTAGCCTATCGCATAGCCAACCGCCTGCTGCATGATTTTCCTGCCATAGAAGAAGTAGATGTCGAACTTTACAAGCAAAACCCACCTATGGGAGCGGACTGCGAACAAGTAGGAATCAGTCTTTCTCTGTCCGCCGACAATACACAAATCAGATAAGTTATAATTCCGGAAAAGTATGTTTCCTGATGCATTTCCAGTACTCACTTGAAAGTACTGGAGTTTTTTCCAAGAATGAGTACAGTACTCACTAATAAGGAGTGAACTTACTACCTGTAAGGAGTAATGAGTACTCGCATCAAGACAGTATACAATAAAAAATCAGCCAACCCATATTCATAAACAGGTTGGCTGATTTCATATATTCTCTTTGGATTCCCCAATGCTCCCGACTACGAATTCATCAGGATTCCGATTGTTCAGGTTTACTTATGTGTCTTCACAATCTGCGTAGGAGCCTGTTCAGCATTACGCTTTTCGGTCTGCTCTACCACATTACGAGCCAATTCAATGAATGCCTGTCCGGTTACGGAATTTTCATCCAAAGCTACCGGTGTTCCTTTATCCCCATTTTCACAGATACTCTGTACAATAGGAATCTGTCCCAACAAAGGTACATTCAGTTCCTCGGCCAATCGCTTGGTTCCTTCTTTTCCAAACAGATAATATTTATTTTCCGGCAATTCGGCAGGAGTAAACCAAGCCATGTTTTCTACCAGTCCCAGAATAGGCACATTGACCTTGTCGTTCATATACATATTGATACCCTTGCGCGCATCGGCCAAAGCCACCTGCTGAGGTGTGCTGACAATTACCGCTCCGGTAATAGCAAGCGTCTGAAGCAAAGTCAGATGAATATCACTGGTACCCGGAGGAGTATCAAGTATAAAATAATCCAACTCTCCCCATTTTGCATCACCTACCAACTGTTTCAAGGCATTGCTTGCCATACCGCCACGCCACAAAGTAGCCTGATCGGGATCGACAAAGAAACCTATAGAAAGCAGTTCGATACCATATTTTTCTACCGGTACAATCAGGTCGCGACCATCTACAGTCTCTGCATACGGACGGGCATCTTCTACCTGGAACATTTTAGGAACGGAAGGACCAAAAATATCCGCATCGAGCAAACCCACTTTATATCCCAATTTGGCAAGAGCTACCGCCAGATTGGCTGCTATTGTCGACTTACCTACTCCTCCTTTACCGGAAGATACAGCAATCACATTCTTTACCTGCGGAAGCATTTTGCCCGGCTCCGGACGCGCCGCCTGCTTACTTTCTGTAGCAATAGTCACTTCTACTTCCTTCGATACATACGTATGAATAGCAGTTTCGGCAGCACGGACTACCGATTTCATGAAAGGATCTGTCGGCTTTTCAAAAATCAGTGAAAAGCTGACTTTCATCCCGTCGATACGTAAGTTATCGGCTACCATTTCAGCCTCAACTATATTTTTACCGTTTCCCGGATAACGCACTGTAGCCAGTGCATCAAGAATCAATTTCGGATAAAGAGTCATAATATCGTTTATTTACTTGTTTTCAGTCCACTACGCTTACTACGGTTGTAGCTGCGATAATCATCCAGTTCAATTTCCACATCAGGCTCTCTCAACTCCCCTTCCTGCGGCAGGCGGAACTTGATGTACTTGATGTTCAGTCCGCGGTCCAACCACTGCTGTTCGTAATAAGTACGTATACTCAAGATATCATCGGCCAGTCCGGAATGATACAAGTCGTCTGTCATAAATTCTACCGGCAAATGATTCTCTTCAATCATATATTTGGTATAGGTAAACATGAAGTTACTGTCTGTTTTCAGATGTACCAGTCCGTCCGGTTGCAGGAACTTCCGGTAGCGGTTCATAAAATATGTAGAAGTCAGGCGTTTGGTAGCTTTCTTCATTTGCGGATCCGAGAATGTCAACCAAATCTCGCTCACTTCACCCGGAGCAAAGAAACGATCGATAATCTCAATGTTTGTCCGTAAAAAAGCTGCATTCTTCAATCCTTCGTTCAAAGCCTCAGTAGCTCCTGTCCACATGCGTGCGCCTTTGATGTCTACCCCGATAAAGTTCTTATCAGTATAACGGCGAGCCAGCCCTACCGTATATTCTCCACGTCCACATCCCAGTTCCAGAACTATAGGATTGTCATTTTTGAAAAAATCACGGTTCCAGTTGCCTTTCATTTCAAACGGCACATTATCCACTACAGAATATGGATATTCAAACACGTGCGGATATTCCGCCATATCTGCAAACTTTGCTAATTTACCTTTTCCCATTCGTTTTCTTTATTCATTCTGCATACAAAGGTACGGCTTTTAGTCGGATTTACCGTAAATGAAGAAGAACAAAAATAATCTTCAAAAATTATCTTGAAAAAGAAAAGAAAGAAATAACTTTGCTACAGACACAAATCAACTATTCATTTTTATGGGAAGTAAAAAATATCAGACAGGATTTGCATTAAGCGGAGGATTTATCAAAGGGATTGCACACTTGGGAATACTTCAAGCTTTATTCGAGAACAAAATCCGCCCGGACATACTCTCCGGAACCAGTGCAGGAGCCATTGTCAGCGCCTTTATAGCAGACGGTAAACAGCCTTTTGAAATTCTCCAATTATTTTCGCAACGCACCTTTACGGATCTGGCCAAAATCAGACCCAGTAAAGACAGTCTGATGAAAATGGATTATTTTATTGATTTCCTGAAAAGCAACTTAAAAGCCAAACGGATAGAAGATTTGTCTATTCCAACCATTATTACAGCAACCGATTTCGATAATGGGAAAAGTGTACATTTTACCAAAGGAGAGATAACCAAGCGTATTGCAGCTTCCTGCTGCATTCCTGTTTTATTTCCTCCTATTCCCATTCAGGGTACACATTACGTAGATGGCGGAGTATTTATGAATATTCCTATCAGCCCCATACGCGACCTGTGCGATGAAGTGATTGCCTTAAACGTATACAAACTAATGGCCGATGAGTACAAAAACGATATCATCCACATTGCACTACGGGCATATCACTTTATGTTCCAGTCCAACAGTCTGACAGAACTGGAGCAGGCCGATTGGGTAATAGCCCCCGACGGACTGGAAAAATACGGCAATCACGAATTAGACAGAGCCGAAGAGATATTCAGTGCCGGTTATTTTGCCACATTAGATTTTTTAAAAGAGTACAAAAAATAAACATATAGAAATGGAAAAGATTATTATTTACCAAGTTTTTACCCGACTGTTCGGAAATTCCAAACCAACCTCCGTTTATAACGGCTCGTTACAAGAAAACGGCTGCGGAAAGATGGCGGGCTTCACTAATCAGGCCCTGCAGGAAATAAAAAAATTGGGAACCACACATATATGGTATACCGGCGTCATTGCACATGCTACACAAACTGACTACACAGCTTACGGTATCCCTCGCAATCACCCTTCTATCGTAAAAGGAAAAGCGGGTTCTCCCTATGCCATCAGAGATTATTATGACGTAGACCCCGATTTGGCTGTAAACGTCAATCAACGCATGAAGGAGTTTGAAACCCTGATTGAACGTACACATGCCAACCGTCTGAAAGTCATTATCGATTTTGTGCCGAATCATGTATCCCGCCAATACCAGTCGCTTGCCAAACCCAGAAAAGTGAAAGATCTGGGAGAAACCGATAATCCTAATATAGCTTTCTCTCCCGACAACAATTTCTATTACATCCCCGGACAAAAACTGGAAGGAGAAATAGACCTTCATAATGAAAGTATGGGAGATTACTATGAATCACCCGCCAAAGCTACGGGAAACAACCGTTTCGATGCCTACCCTAACCGGAACGACTGGTACGAAACAGTAAAGCTTAACTACGGAACAGATTACATTCACAATACAGGAAATCATTTTTCACCCATTCCAGACACCTGGCATAAGATGAAAGATATTCTTCTGTTCTGGGCAGGAAAAGGAATTGACGGCTTCCGCTGCGACATGGCAGAAATGGTTCCGTGCGAGTTTTGGGGATGGGCAATTCCGGAAGTAAAAGCCCAATATCCGAACCTGATATTTATTGCCGAAGTCTATAATCCGAACGAATACCGCAATTATCTGTTCAACGGGAAATTCGATTACTTGTATGATAAAGTAGGATTGTATGATACACTGAGGGGGGTCATCTGTGGATACAATTCTGCTACTGCCATCACTTCATGCTGGCAAAGTGTAAACGACATTCAAGACCACATGCTCAACTTCCTTGAAAATCATGACGAGCAGCGTATTGCTTCCGACTTCTTTGCCGGCAATCCGTTCAAGGCGCTTCCGGCTCTTATCGTATCGGCTTGCATGAATACGAATCCGATGATGATCTATTTCGGACAAGAACTGGGAGAACCGGGTATGGACGAGGAAGGATTTAGCGGAAGAGACGGACGAACTACCATCTTCGACTATTGGAGTGTAAACAGTTTGTACCGCTGGAGCAACAACGGACGCTACAATACCCATCTGCTTAGTCCAAAAGAGAAAGAACTGCGCAAGTTCTATAGCCGCCTGCTTAACCTCTGTAATCAGGAAGCAGCACTTCGCGAAGGTGCTTTCTTCGATTTGATGTACGTAAATCAGGGAGGATGGCAGATGAACGAGCACAGACAGTATGCTTTTCTCCGTAAACAGGAGAATGAGGTATTGCTCATTGCAGTCAACTTCGACGAAACTCCGGCACAGGTTTCCATCAATCTTCCGGCACACGCATTCGAGTATCTGAACATGCCGGAATACGAAAGCATTACTGCTACCAATTTGCTCGACAGCCAGAAGGAAACCATTTCGTTTACAGCAAGTAAACCAGTTGGCATTACACTGCCTGCATATAGTGGCAAAATTCTGAAAATAAAAATCGGCAAATAAGCATTCGCAGAATCTCTGATTCTTTTAGAAAAACTTTATCAAAAAAGCCTGCAGTACAAAATACTACAGGCTTTTCCTTTCTTTTATCACTTACAACTTTTCATTTACATATAAAAAATACTAATTAATTCGACCTGTTCCATGGCACATATAACAACGTCCAGAACCTCTACAAGTCGGACATTGATAATAACCACCTCCATTAGGATTATACACTACACCACTATTTTTACATTTTTGGCAGAACGCGCTTCCATGACATTCCGGACATACTGTAGATGTATGTTTAGAAGGTAACTCTTGATAGCCACCATTTGAATTGGAGCCAGAGTTATTTCCACCCGTGTCAGGTATATAAGTAGGTGAATTATTACCATATACCTGATCGAATATACGATTATACTCTTCCTTACTGATGGCTTTATTATAAGTTTTACCATTAATAGTCACATAACTATATCCCGGTACAACCGTCATCCTACCACCAGTATCAACATTGATTATTCGCCCTGTCATCTGTGGAAAGGTACCCCACAATTGTGTCACCATCTTAACTTCAGGCTGAAATTTTACACTGCGAAATTCCAACCCGTCTGTAGATACTCCCGTCATTTCATAGAACGTCAGTATACCATTCTGCATAACATGACAAAGTCTATCACCATCAGCCTCATCAATATAAAAATCTATATGAAGCAAATCAACTGTATTACCCTTCTGATAGTAAAAATTCCGTCCATTAGGAAAGGCTGTCGATCCACCTCCTTGGGCATACACATACTGTGTTCCAAAGGTTAAAAGACACAATAAAAAAAGGAATGAAAATAATGTTTTCATAACGTTTTATCTATTTATTTTTATAATGCACAAATATATTGTTTTTTTACAAGTCTTGTACAACATACCTCTCTTTTGTCAAATTCTTTCAATTAAGTATAAACATTCCATCCATTTTTTTATTATGCAGATATTACTCTGCATGTTTCTTCAAATTAGGCAAGAAGCAAGCAACGAATCCCAATAGCGGCGTAAAGGCTACTACCTTATACACGTATTCTATACCATACACATCGGCAAAGTTGCCTAACACAGCCGATGCAATACCTGCCACTCCAAAGGCAAAGCCGAAGAAAATACCCGAAATAAGTCCCAGCTTATATGGAAGCAGTTCCTGTGCATAGACCAATATGGCAGGAAAGGCAGAAGACAGAATAAAACCAATAAGAAAACTAAGAACCACTGTAACCGGAAGTCCTACATACGGCATCAGCATACTGAAAGGAGCCACTCCCAAAATAGACCCCCAAATCACGTATTTACGACCAATCTTATCACCCAGCGGACCACCTACCAATGTACCGGCAGCTGTTGCAAAGAGGAAGATAAACAGATAAAGTTGGGAATCCTGTACCGATACACCAAATTTATGAATCAGATAAAAAGTATAATAACTGCTCAAACTGGCCATATAGATATACTTGGAAAATATCAGCACAATAATAATTGCAATGGCAAAGATGGTCTTCTTCAATGAATAAGGCATCTCATGATGTACTCCCCGATTCTGTTTCCGCCGTTCATCCCATTCTTTCAGTTTCGAACGGTACCAACGACAGATAGGCCACATAATAGCCATTCCTACCAAAGCCAGCAAAGCAATAAAGACCACATTCTGTCTGCCATAAGGAGCAATAACCAAAGCTGCCAGCAACGGACCAAATGAACCACCCAGATTGCCTCCTACCTGAAACAAAGACTGAGCAAGTCCCCGTTTACCCCCTGAAGCCAGATAAGTAAGCCGCGATGCTTCAGGATGAAAAATGGAAGAACCGATTCCTATCAACCCTACCGCCAGCAGAACCATCCAGAAATGATGCACCCATGCCAGCAACAGCAAGCCGATAAAAGTAAAAGTCATACCAGCTGGAAGAGACCACACTTTCTGATGGCGGTCTGTAATCAAACCTACAACTGGCTGAAATACAGAAGCAGCTATTTGATAAACCAGGGTAATCAAACCTACCTGTGTAAAATTTAATACCAGTTCATCCTTTATCAGCGGATAAACCGCCATGATGACTGACTGCAACATATCGTTTGTGCAATGCGACAAACTAAGTGCAAATAAAATACCGAAAGCAATGCTCCCGGTATTCTTATTGATTGTTGATTCACAACTCATCGTTTCAATAATCCTATTTTCAAATTCAGTTTAAAATAATACACCCCGTTTTCACGTTCCAGATAGCCATATTTGTCTTTTTCTGTAGAACCTTTTTCCAGGCGTGTATTGTAGAACAGGAAGTCGGCAAAAGTCTGACGGAAAGCACGCTGGTAGCAAATCACCTGTCCATCTCCTGTCACCAGCAGAAAACCTGCAATGGCAGAATCTGTTCCGTTATACAACTTGGCAGGACGCATGCCGGCAGCCAGTGCCAGCAGCAATTCTTTCACCTTATATTCATAAAATCCGTGCTTATTGATGAGTTCATCCTTAATCTTCAGCGGATTCAGTTTTTTCACTTCTTCAGTCAGCTCCGATACCTTTGTGATACCGTCGAGCCACATGAGTCGGGTCATCTCAGCCAACAGGCGTCCCATATGAAGATCAATCATCGAAAGATTGCTTCTGAAAATCTTGTCGGCTACATCATTGTACTTCAGATTTCCTCCCAAACGTTCAATCATCAGCATACGGCTGATAACATCATCTTCCTCGCCTTCTGCATTGATTTTATTTACAGTAGGTACGGCAAACTTTACACCTGTCTGTTCGAATTTGAAATTAGCCGAACGTCCGCCATCCAGCAGAGGAATCATCATTCCCAGACGTGAACGAACACAGAATCCGGTAAGAGGAGCCTCCGTACTATAAAAGGCCACACTAAAGTCAGTACGATCGTCTGTCTTTGCTTCCAGGTCGAACAAAGCAATCTCATCCAAAAACTCTTCTACCCCATCGGCAGAAGTCACTTCATCTTCTCTGCTTTGACGTACGCTGTCCAGCACCAATGCAGCTACCGTATCAAAATCTTCACGTGGAATACGCTTATCCATATTCTCTCCTACAATATGAATCGTATCCTTCTCCACAATATAACGGCGTGTGCCATCGTGTTCTTCACGCTGTACCATTGCTACCGGTATACGGAGCGATTCATTCCGTTTTCCTTCCGGAGTTCCGGCATATACATATCCATCTGCGAGCAGGCGAAAAAATGCATACAGTTCGCCCCACTCTCTTTTTGTTGCTTCAAATGCCATAATCTACAGTTCTTTTCCTGTTGCAAAGGTACAAAAAGCAGTGTGTAATGTCAAAAGGAAAACAGAGTTTTCGGTTTCTGTTATTTACAGAACAACATTCTACCGTTTTTTTTCACACCACTGACGGATGTATGCATAACTGTCTTGCGAATTGATTTGAAATCTGCTTTTTTCATCATATCCCATGAGTTTATCTGCAATATTTCGGATAAGTAAAAAGCAGTGTTCCTCATTGTCAATATACCTCCGAACAGGCAATTCAACAATAGAACACTGCTTTCCAATTTATCAATTAAATGCTTATTTCAGGATGATTTCCTTAATAATAGGCCAACAAGTATGTTGTCCGGTGACCTGAATCTTCACGGCTTTGACAGGTTCACCATTCAGTTGTACTTTGGCCTGTCCGTATTCATCGAATGTACCGACTGTTACAAAATTTGTTCCGTCTGTACTGGTCATCAAATCAGCCTTTGTAATATAATCTTTCGAATCACCTGTAATAACCTCAATCTCTTTGACAGGAGTAGCCTCTGTCAGCAACACTGTAAAATAATGTTCTTTACCTACTGTACTTCCTCCCCAGAAGAAAGAATTGTTTCTTCCATCGAAGGCATATTCCGGATGATAAGGCATATTGACAGGAATATTAGTATCAATATGTGCTGCACGAATCAGTGCCGGTTTTTCTTCTGTAGGTACAAACTCTTTTTCATTCAGAGCATCGTCTTCATAAAAGTTGATACCCAGTTTTTCCATTACCGGATAGTAGGATGTAATACGCTGATAGAAACTGTCCCAGTTTCGCTGCTCTTTCGGACTCCACAACACTTCGGCCAATGCAGACAATCGTGGATACAACATCCATTCTACACGAGACTGTGTAGCAACACGTTCGGTCCACAATGCACCTTGTCCTCCTTTAATCAGAGCTTCCTGTTCCTTGGTTACACCCGGAAGTACAGGATCCCACTCATACGACTTACGTACAGAGTTTCCGGCATATCCCCAGTCCAGATAACAACCATGCTGCGGACACATAATGACCGGGATATGGCGTTCCAACGCTTCTTTCTGCTGTTTCTCTCCAGTATCTCTCCAAACGGTAAGTACATCATCGGACGTAGCAGCATGACGTTCGTTGATTTCATCCCATCCTACCATAATCTTACCTTTAGAACGAACCAATTCACTCATCTTGCGAGTAAAATAGTCTTGCAGTTCACCGGGTTGCTTCATTCCTTCTTTTTTGTATAGCGCCATACACTTCGGGCATTTTTCCCACACGTGAGTAGGCACTTCATCACCTCCCAGGTGAATATATTTTGATGGGAATATCTCGATTAAGGTATTGACTACCTCTTCGGCAAACGCATAAGAAGCCGGATTTCCTACACAAATCATATTTTCATTTCCCCGCTTACGTTCGTTCACCGGCATCTCTTCAGGATAGGCCTCAAATGAACCCCCATTACAGGAAAGTTGAGGCATCGCAGCCAACAATGCGGTGCTATGACCGGGTAAATCGACTTCCGGCATAATCTCAACACCATATAAGGCAGCATAACGAACCACCTCTTTTAAATCGTCTTTCGTATAGAATTTACCAGACAGTTCAGGATAATCGGCATAAAAGGTTCCTTTTTCAGTAAGCTCCGGATATTTATCCATAGCAAGACGCCATGCATTATTATCGGTCAGATGCAAATGCAGAGTATTCAACTTAAAGAAAGCCATTTGGCTGATTGTCTTTTTCAATTCATCCACCGTCCAGAAATGGCGGCTACAATCGAGCATCAAACCACGATAACTGAAACGAGGCTGGTCTTGAATGGTCAAAGCTGGTAACTCATTGTTTTCTGCAGTCAACAGCAACTGATAAAGCGTAGTCAGTGCACGTGCAACACCTTGTTCAGTACCAGCTTGTAAGATTACAGCATCTGCCGTAACCTTCAACACATAAGCTTCTCCCAAAAGTTCCGTCGACTTTTCAATACGAACAGATGATTTCGAATTGTCGCTCCACTGTAATACACAACCGGCATGATTCTTAAAATCCTGCATAAACTGTTCGGCTACAGTTTTCCACTCTTCCGATGTACAAATAGTCTGAAGTGAATTCAACGGTAAAGATCCACGCTGAAACTCCACAGATTGTACTTGAGGAATCAGATTCACACTACCGGGCACAGGCTTTTCTGTACAGCTCACATTGAAAAGAAGAGAGCCACACATCAAAGGAAGTAAAAAATGCTTTTTCAGTTTCATGATAATGATGTTCTTAATATTTTATGCAAAATACGTAAAAATGTTTATATCTGCAAAAAACAATTGATAAGCAAATATATTTTATTGAGAAAATCTTTACTCTTTCCTGAAACAGTATAGCCATATTGTCAATAAATTTAATATATAAGAACAATATTGTTAAATCATGTTATACAGCAGCTTTTTCTATTAGTTAAGTTTGCCGATTCAATAAAAAGCTATACATTTGCAATGTGTTTTTCATAGTATTAGATTTAAGGTTAACAAAAGGTTGGAGTACAGCGGTACTCCTTTTTTTATGCCCATACTCAATTTACCCCAAACTCATAGTAATCAATACTGCTAAAAACATCATTTCACTTATTCTATATCCATTTATCAATACTAAATTCTTTCCATCAAGCTATATACAAAAATTAATTTTATATTTGTATATAATTTGATTTATATCTTTAACCTTACATTTTTCAGACATGAAATATACCCTAAAATCCGCAACTATCATCCAATACACGATTAAGGGTAGATTTATGAG